>CAYMFP010000029.1:0-18629 GCA_964389385.1 uncultured Phycisphaeraceae bacterium
GACCAACGCCGAGTTCCTCGTCACGATGTCCCTGGGCTGACCCCCACCCCGCCCACCCCAACCCCACCCAACCCACCCAGCCCACCCCGCCTCACACGACCCCACCCCGCCCTCCGACCTGTCTCCATCCTCCCCACCCGCCCGCATCCGGGCGGATCAGGGCACGCCCGAGGGCCGGACACCTCTCTTTGCCCGCGGCCGATCGAGAGCATCGGCCGCGGGCTTTTTCTTGCGCCCCCTCCCTCTTCTCCCTCGCGCTCCGCCCCTTCCCGCCCGCACGAGCCGCACACGCCGCCCCCGTTCGGCGCTCGCCCGTCCCGCGAACGCCCGCCTTCGGGTATCGTTCGAGACATGCGGACGCCACTCCCCAGGCTGCGCCACCTCCTCCCCGCCACCTTCCTCGCCGCGGCCGCGGGGCTTGCAGGCGCGGCGCCGGCCGTGCCCCCGCCGGCGCAGACCGCCCCCGCCAGACCCCCGGAGCAGGCCGCGACCGAGGCCCGCATCGCCGACGAACTCCGCCGCATCGCCCTCATCGACGTCCGCCTCCCCGCCACCCCCGGCGCCGCCCACTACCGCCTCACGGGCGCCGCCCTCGACCTCGCCCAGCGCTTCGCGCCCGAGGACGCCGAGATCGCCCGCCAACGCGCCGCCGCCGCCTTCGCCGCCGGCGACGAAACGGCCCTCGAGCGAGCCACGGCCGACGTCGTCCGCCTCGACCCCGCCGACACCGTCGCCCAGCTCCGCCTGATCTCCGGCCGCGTCACCAAGCTCCAGACCGTCGACGAGCGCCTCGCCTTCTACGACCGCTTCCTGGGCCCCGGCGGCGAACGCCTCGACCCCTCCGTCCGCTCCCGCCTCGCCCTCGACGCCGCCCTGCTCCACGCCGAACGCGGCGAGACCGAGGCCTTCGCCCGCCGCCTCACCGACGCCCTCCGCTTCGACGGCTCCAACAAGGAGGCCGCCACCCTCGCCCTCTCGTTCTTCACCAGCAACGTCGACCAGCCGGCCGCCGCGCTCGAGCTGATGCTCAACCTCCTTCATTCCGACCCCGTGGACGCCCGCCTCCACGCCGAGGTCGCCGCCGTCCTCCACCGCTACGGCGTCCCCGAGCCGGCCTACCGCTTCCTCCAGAACGCCGCCAACCTCTGCGCCGCCGAGAACTGCCTCCCCCCCAGCATGCAGCTGCGCCTGCTCCTCCTCCGCTGGCAGGTCGAGGGCCCGCAGACGGTCGTCGACGAACTCGTCGGCCGCATCGCCGTCCAGCTCCGCCGCGCCATGGAGACCGGGCGCGGCAGCGATGAACTCCTCCTCTCCACCGACGAGATCGTCACCGCCATCCTCGCCGCCGCCGACTCCGGCGACCAGCAGACCCTCAGCTCCGCCGTCGAACTCGTCGGGCAGCAGATCGAACTCCTCCGCACCATCGTCAAGACCCGCCGCGAGGCCGTCGACGCCGAACTCATCCCCTCCCAGCGCGACCTCCTCCGCGAGGGGCTCCAGGCCGCCGAGACCCGCCTCCAGCAGGCGATCGCCGCCCGCGCCGAGGCCGTCGCCATCATCGGCGCCGCGCTCGACACCGCCGTCGCCGAGGCCGACGCCGCCGCCCAGGCCGTCGGCGGAGAGTGGGGGCGGCACATCAGCCTCCTCGTCCGCGCCTGGGCCGGCTGGCACAAGCGCGACGCCGCGCCCGTCGCCGCCTTCCTCCAGCAGGGCGACCCGTCCTTCCGCTCCGCCCCCCTCCTCCACGCCCTCACCACGCCCCTCCCCGAGGGCGCCACCCGCGAGCAGGTCCTCGCCGCCCTCTCCCGCCAGCTCGCCGGCTCCCCCTACGCCGCCTACGCCGCCGCCCTCATCCCCGACGACCGCGCCCACGTCCTGCGCACGTCCGAGGGCGAGACCATGCGCAGCATCGCCGAGGCCGTCCCCGCCTGGGTCCACCGCGCCGCCGCCGACCCCGGCGAGTTCATGCGCGTCGCTCTGGAGACGATCGACGGCGATCCCCGCCGCCCGCAGCTCCGCATCACCCTCGAGAACCGCGCGCCCATCCCCCTCGCCGTCGGCTCCGGACGCCCCATCAACAGCCGCTTCCTCCTCAGCACCCGCATCGGTCCCACCAACATCGAGGAGCAGCTCGGCCTCGCCGTACAGCCCGAGGTCGTCGAACTCGACCGCCGTCTCCGGCTCGCGCCCCGAGAGAGCGTCCAGATGATCGTCGACGCCGCGCCGGGCATCACCGGCCTCGCCATCGACGCCGCCTCCGGCTCCCACGTCACCACCCGCTTCCACCTCGACCAGGCCTTCACCCTCGGCGCCCTCGGCGTCTCCCGCGGGCCCATGGCCTCCAGCGCCGAGACCCCCATCGGCGAGATCGCCCTCGAGCCCGCCACCCGCCTCTCCCCCGCCGAACTCGGCCGCGCCATCGCCGCCGCCGAGCAGCCCCTCCACCCCCTCCTCGTCGCCGCCCGCGCCCACCTGCTCGCCAAGGCCCGCGTCGCCCCCGCCGACGCCGAGCGCATCGCCGACGGCGCCGTCCGCCGCCTCCGGGAAGGCACGCCCGAGGAGGCGATCCTCATCGCCCTCATGCTCCCGCACGAGTCGCTCGTACCCGGCATGTCCGCCCTCGACGACGCCCTCCTCCGGGCCGCCGCCGAGGACGCCGCCGGCGGCGACCCCTCCCCCCTCGTCGAGGTCGTCCTGCTCACCCGCGTCGCCTCCCCGGACCACCCCCTCATCGCCGCCGCCGAGAACGCCGGCATCCCCTTCGCCTCCCTCCTCCGCGCCCGCCTCCGCGAAGGGACCGTCGGCTACGCCTCCGCCGGCCCCGGGCTCCAGGCCCTCGCCAGCGAGCACGCCCTGAACCGGCAGATGCGCCGCCGCGCCGCCGACGCCGAGCGGAGCCGCTGACGTGGACCCGGCGCCGGCGAGCGGGCGTGCCACGGGCCTCCGCCGCCGCGCCGGCTTCATCGTCGGGGTGCTCCTCTTCGCCGCCGCCGTCTTCGTCGTCGCCTCCGAGCACCGCACCCTCGCCGAGGCCCTCGTCTCCATCGCCGACGCCCCCTGGTGGCTCATCGCCGCGGCCCTCGCCCTCCCCGTCGCGAGCTGGACCCTCACCAGCCTCGCCTTCTGGATCCTCACCCGCCGGTTCGGCCCCGTCGGGCTCGGCGAGATGCACGCCCTCATCGCCTCCGCCTGGCTCCTCAACTACCTCCCCCTCCGCCCCGGGCTCGTCGGGCGCATCGGCTACCACCGCGCCGTCAACGGCATCCCCGTCAAGCACTCCGTCCGCGTGCTCGCCGAGAGCGTCGTCCTCGGCGGGCTCGCCATCGCCGTGCTCCTCGCCGTCGCCCTCGCCGCCCGCGGGCTCGCCCCGCTCCCCGCCCTCCTGCTCGCCGCCGCCCCGGCGGCGCTCGCCCTCGCCGCCGCCCTGCCCCTCGCCAGGGCCGGCCCCCTCGCCTGGCGCTTCGCCGCCGCCTGGGGCCTCAAGTACGCCGACATGCTCGCCTGGGCCGCCCGCTACGCCGTCGTCTTCGCCCTCCTCGGCGCGCCCATCGACGCGCCCTCGGCCGTCCTCATCGCCGCCGTCAGCCAGCTCGCCCTGCTCGTCCCCTTCACCGGCAACGGGCTCGGGCTCCGCGAATGGGCCGTCGGCGTCCTGGCCCCCGTCGCCGGCACCGGGCTCACGAAGACGCTCGCCCTTTCCGGGGATCTGCTGAACCGGGCGATCGAACTCGCCGTCGCGGTCCCGCTCGGGCTCGCCGCCTCCGTCTGGCTCGCCGCACGCATGCGCCGCGCACCGCGCCCCGCCGAGCCGGTCCCCGTGCCCTCCGAAGCCCCGGAACCTCACGCCGCCCCGACCCGCCCGCCCGCGGCTACGTAGAACACTTCTAACCTTGGTGCATCGGATCCCTCCGGTCCGTCCCGGGCCCGCCTGCCTCAGAGGTCGTCCTTGGTCCTGCTCGCCGTCTATCCCGTGGTCTTCTGGGCGTTGGCGCTCCGCTGGCGGAGGCGGCTGCTCGGCTTCGCCGTCGTGTTCTGCGGGACGGTCTTCCTGGCCGGCGTCTGCGCCTTCCACGCCGCCATGCCCAGGCTCCTCCCCGGCTCGGTCGAGTACATCCAGATCGCCCAGAGCGTCCTCTGGCCGTACTCCGTGCTCGTCCCGATCGTGGCCCTGTACTGCGCCTGCCTGCCGCGCCGCGCCCCGACCGACTGCGTCCGCTGCGGCTACCGCATGCACGGGCTCGAGGACGAGACCGACACCTGCCCCGAGTGCGGCAAGCTCCAGCCCTGGGCCCTCAGCATCCGCTACCGCCCCTCCGGCACCGAACGCCCCTGCCTCCACCACAGCGACGCCCC
This sequence comes from uncultured Phycisphaeraceae bacterium, assembly GCA_964389385.1. Classification (GTDB taxonomy): domain Bacteria; phylum Planctomycetota; class Phycisphaerae; order Phycisphaerales; family UBA1924; genus CAYMFP01. The sequence continues at coordinate 4,354 of CAYMFP010000029.1, forward strand.
GACCGTCGTCCCGCGCACGATCTCCTCCACGCCGCCGGTCCCGTCCGCCCCGCCCCCCGTCCGCGCCTGGCGCGCCGCCCCCGCGGTCCCCGGCTTCAGCGGGCTCGCCCGCCCCACCAAGCTGCGCGGCCAGGACCCCGGCCGGCCCGTCTCACCCCGTCAGCACCCGGTAGATCCCGCCGAGCACCAGCACCCCGAGCGGCAGCCCGCCGAGCAGCACCCAACGCACCGCTGACAGCTCCTCCGCCCGGATCCGCACCAGCGGCACCGCCTGCGAGGCGCTCGACCGCGCGATCAGGTCGTCCCGCCCGGCGAGCCACATCACGCCGCTCTCGAACAGCTCCAGGTTCCCCGGGTTCACGAAGAACTGCCGCCCGTCCAGGTTCGCCTGCCGCATCGCCACCGGATCGGTGAACCACGCGTTCCCGCCCACCACCACGAGCCGCGCCGGCTCGGGCAGCGCCGGGTCCCGCCGCTCCGCCGCCGCCGCGACCAGCCACCGGTCCCCGCCCCCCGGCGGGCGCAGCGTGTCCGAACGCGGGTCCGGCGTCGTCTGGTCCGACAGCCGCCGCTCGTCCGTCCGCGACGACCACACCCCGATCCACTGCGATTCCGCCCACGTCGACTCGTCGTCCGCCACCGTCAGCAGCGGTGTCACCTCCACCCCGACCGCCGCCCCGTCCGCCGCGGGCGTGAGCGTGATCGGCCACGGCAGCAGCGTCGGCAGCCCGGCGACGGCCGCCGCGAGCGGGTGCTCCGCCGCCCCCGACGCCGGCTCGGCCCCCGTCGCCATCGCCAGCGGGGCGGAGAGGCGCGACCCGCCGGAGACCGCCGACCGGAACAGCGGCCGATCGGTCGCGGCCGCGAGCCCGTACCGCGGCAGGACCGCCGCGATCGGGTCCGCCAGCCCCACCCCGGCGTCCGGCGAAGGGTTCAGCGAGAGCAGGATCGGCCGCCCTTCTCCCACGAGCTGCGCCAGGGCCGCGCCGAGCCGCTGCGCCCGGCGCGGCCCGGAGCGCTCCGGATCCCCCGTCGCCGAGGCCGTCGCCGCGTCCGGCGGGAAGACGGCGTACACGACCTCCCGCCGCCCGGTCGGGTCCAGCTCCACCGGGCGCGGGCGTTGCGCCCCCGGCTCCCCGGCCGCCCAGTCGATCAGGTCCACCCCCCGCGTCGCGAGGCGCCGCCGCAACTGCTCGAACAGCGCGTCGAACCGCTGCCGGTCCGCGCCCGACGCCGTCCCCCCGTGCACGAGCACCACGATCGGCTGGTCCGGGTCCGCGATCGCCGCGATCCCCGCCGCCAGCAGGTCCTCCGCGCGGCGTCCGATCTCCGGCGCCGCCGCGATCCCCGCCCGCTCGAGCACCTCCGTCGAGAGCAGCAGCGACTCCGCGTCCACCGCCGACACCGCCCCGGGGACCGGCAGCCCGTCCGCGTCCAGCCGCTGCGGCCCGATGACCAGCACGCCCTCGCTGCGGCTCAGCGCGTTCGCCACCCGCGACGCGTCCGTCGGCCGCACCCGCGCCAGCCGGTCCCCCGCGATCGCCACGTCCCGCCGCAGCGAACGCGCCAGCCGCGCCGCCGGGTCCGCCGCCCGCCGCGCGTCCGCGCCCTGGTCCCGGTCGCCGGAGAACTTCTCCAGGTCGTCCGCCAGCCCCGTCAGCTCCCGGTCCAGCGCCGCGAACGGCTGCGCCAGGCGCGACGCCAGCGCGTGCGGATCCACCACGGCCTCCGGCGTCGCCGGCTCGAGCGCCCCGCGCGTCCCCGCCGCCAGGTCCTCGAGTTCCCCCGCCCGCACGTTCGCGGTCCGCGCGCGCTGCGCGAGGTACGCCCGGTTGTTCGTCGCGTTCGGCGCCGAGTCCGGGATCGCCCGCGCCGCCGTGTCCAGCAGCGGCGCCAGCTCCCGCAGCCCCGCGGCCGCGTTCTCCAGCGTCCGCGCCGCCTCCCGCACCGTCTCCGCGTGCCGCTCGATCGCCGGGCGGTCGCGCGCCACCAGCTCCGCCACCAGCGCCCGGAACCGCTCCGCCCCCGCGGGCGTCGCCGTGTCGATCAGGTCGCGCGAGACGTGCGGGCTCGCCCGGTCGAACGTCTCCAGCACGTCCGCCACGCGGTCGAGCGCCCGCCGGTCCGTCCGCTGCCCGTCCACCGCGACCACGAGCCGGTAGTCCCCGCTCAGGCTCTCCAGCAGCCGCCGCGTCCTCGGGCTCAGCGTGTGCTGCCCGGCCGACAGGTCCACCCGCGGCGCCAGGCGCTCGGCGATCAGCACGAGCGCCCCCGCGCTCGCCGCCACCGAGACCGCGAGCGCCGCGAACAGCGCCCCCAGCCGCACGCGCCGGAGCAGCGGGCCTCGAACCCCCGGCATCACGCGCCCCTCCGCACCGACAGCACGCCCGCCGCCACCGTCACGAGCCCGGCGCTCGACGCCGCGAAGAACACCACGTGCCGCACGTCCGCGATCCCCCGCGCAAAGTCCGCCACCCGAAGCGGCACCGACAACGCCAGCAGCACGTCGCCGACCGCCGGCGGCACCCGCGACGCCGCCTGCGTGCTCGTCACGATCAGCAGCAGCACCAGCACGATCAGCGACGCCAGGAACGCCAGCGTCTGGCTGCTCGTCAGGCACGAGCACAGCGTCCCCACCGCCAGGAACAGCGCCCCGACCAGCCCCAGCGCGACGTACCCCGCCGCGATCGGCCCCAGGTGCGGCCGCGGGTCCGAGAACGCCCAGAGCACCCCCGGGAACGCCAGCGTCGGGCAGAGCATCAGCAGCAGGAACGCCACCGCGCCCAGGTACTTCCCCCACACCACCGCCGCGTCGGAGACCGGGCTCGTCCGCAGCAGCTCGGCCGTGCCCGACCGGAACTCCTCGCTCAGCAGGCGCATCGAGATCGCCGGCGCCACCGGGATCAGCAGCAGCACGGCCGGCCCGAAGAAGTACCGCAGGCTCGCGGGCGCCCCGGGCTCGAGGATCTGCCCGGTGAACAGCACCGCCGAGAGGAACGTGAACAGCGCGATCACGACCCACCCGACCGGCAGCCGGAAGAGCGACGCGAGTTCACGCGACGCGATGGCGAAGGTCGTGGCGAGTGCAGCGCTGCGCGGGCGTGGGGGCATGGGCGGGCGTTCGGGGAGGACGGGCGTCAGTTCGGTCCTGGACGACGGACGATGGTGGGGGTGGGGTGGGGTGGGGGAGGCTACGCGGTCGAGGCTTCGTGACCGTCCGCGGCCGGCGTCGCTTCCGGACCGCCCTCCTCCTCGATGAGCCGGATGAACAGATCCTCAAGCGTCGGGCGGGCCCGCGCGAGACGCCGCACCGCCACGCCGGCGCTGCGCACGGCCTCGCCCACGCGCTCCGGAACGTCCGGCCCCGCGCCCGTCACGATCAGCCGGCGCCACACCTCCCCCTCGATCGGCTCGATCCGCACGCGCTCCGCCCCCAGCGCTCCCGCCAGCGTCCGCACCAGCGCCTCCCGCTGCTCGTCCGTCCCCCGGATCTCCGCCTCCACGGGCGCGGCGCCCGCGTGCGCGCCGAGCAGGCGCTCGGGCGCCCCGTCCGCCCGCAGCCGCCCCCGGGCGAGGATGAGCACCCGGTCGCACGTCCGCTCGATCTCCGCCAAGATGTGGCTGGAGACCAGCACCAGACGCGGCTCCCCCCCGCCCGTCGGGCTCGCGGCGAGGTCGCGGATCAGCGCCCGCGTCTGCCGGATCTGCCCCGGGTCCAGCCCGTTCGTCGGCTCGTCCAGCACCAGGACGGGCGGGTCGTGCAGCAACGCCGCCGCCAGCCCCACGCGCTGCCGGTACCCCTTCGAGAGTTGCGAGAGCCGCTTGCGGCGCACGTCGCTCACGCGGCAGACGTCCATCGCCCGTTCCACGGCCGCCCGCCGCTCGCGCCGGCGCAGCCCGTACAACCGCCCCCGGTAGTGCAGGTATCCCGCCGGCGTCATCTCCGGGTAGAGCGGCGCGTTCTCCGGCAGGTAGCCGATGCGCCGCCGGGCGGCCGCGGCGTCGCGCGCCGCGTCGTGCCCGCAGACCTCGACCCGCCCCGAGTCGGCGCGGTGGTACCCGGTGATCGCGCGGATCGTCGTCGTCTTCCCCGCGCCGTTGGGCCCGAGAAGCCCCGCGACCTCTCCCGGGCGCAGCTCGAACGAGAGCCCGTCGACGGCCAGGAACCGTCCGTACCGCTTTGTCAGGTCGGTAACCCGCACCATTGCCGAACAGAATACCCGTTTGCTGCGTATGGGAGCGGGCCTTTAGCCGTTGGAACAGACGGCGCCCTCCGGTTGTTCGTCAAGTGCGGGGCTCGGGCTGGACGAAGGGCTCATCCGGGACCCCGCGCCGGGCGATGGCATCCCCGGAGCACGGGAGCCTCGCCCGCCCGAGAGCGGAGCCGAGAGATGGGGTACACTCGCCCCCGGAGAGCCGGGGCGGGTGCGTCAGGAGGTCGGCCGACCGATGTCTGGGCAGGGTCGGACCAAGCTGCTGATCGTTGGTGGACAGGATCCTGCTGTCCGGAAGCTCATCGAGCGCCTCGGCGACGAGTGCGAGATCGTGGGCGAGGCCGCCGACCCCACGGACCCCCGCGTCGCCGAGAACGGGCACGAGTGCCTGCTGGTCTCCGCCTCGGCGGGGCACGCGCTGGCGAGCGCCGCCGCCGGCCCGGCCGAGGGGCGCAGCGTCCTGCTCCTCGACGCCATCGGCGAGGGCGTCTGCCTCGCCGGGATCGACGGCACGCTGCTCTGGGAGAACGAGTTCTTCCGCGGGCTCTCGGAGAAGATCCGCGTCGGCGTCGGCGGCATGTGCCGCGAGGCGGCCGCCTACTTCGCCCCCCGCATCGCCCGCGGCGCCCCGAGCAAGCAGCTCACCGTGAAGTTCGAGGCCGGCACCCTCGAGGAGGGCGCCGTCTACGACATCTTCATCACCCCCGCCGCCTTCCGCGACTCGACCGGCACGCCCTCCGAGGACTCGGCCAAGCCCCGCGCCCAGCGCCCGCGCGAGCTCCACCAGGTCGCCGCCGTCGTGCGCGAGGTCACCGCCCAGCGCCGCCACCAGCTCAAGATGGCCGCGATCGACAACGCCGGCTTCGAGCTCGTCCGCCTCGACGCCGAGGCCGTCCGCAAGATGAACACCATCGAGCGCCTCAAGCTGCTCGAGGACAAGATCGTCCGCTACACCAAGGACCTGCTCAGCTACGACCACTTCGCGATCTTCCTGATCGAGCAGAGCACCCGGCGCCTCGAGCTGGTCATCTCCAGCGGGCTCCCCCGCGAGATCGAGGACTTCGAGCTCCACGCCTCGGCCGAGGGCTCCGGCATCTCCGGCTTCGTCGCCCACTCCGGGCGATCCTACATCTGCCAGGACGCGCAGGCGGACGAGCGATTCCTCCCCGGCCTGCCCGGCGCCCGCTCCAGCCTCACCGTGCCGCTCCGCCTGCACGACCGCGTCGTCGGCGTGATGGACATCGAGAGCCAGACCCCCCGCGCCTTCGACGACGAGGACCGCCTCTTCGCCGAGATCTTCGCCCGCCACGTCGCGCTCGCCCTGCACATGCTCGACCTGCTCGTCGCCGAGCGCACGACGACGAACACCGCCGTCTCCGACCGCGTCGAGGGCGAACTCGCCGAGCCGCTCGACCACATCATGGAGGAGGTCGGGTGCCTGAAGGAGGCGGCCGAGCGCGACCCCCAGGCCGCCGAGCACCTCCGCCGCATCATCGAGGACGTCGAGGCGATCCGCCGCCGCGTCCGCGAGGTCGCCGCCGGGCCGCAGACCCTCCTCGGCGTCGAGCGCGCCCTCGCCGACCGCGAGAAGGACCCGCTCCTCGAGGGCCGCCGCATCCTCGTCGCCGACGACCAGCCCAAGATCCGCAAGATCATCGCCGAGGTCCTGCGCTGCCGCGGCTGCGACGTCGCCGTCTGCGAGAACGGGCAGACCGCCATCGACCTGCTCCAGCAGGTCGGCGCCGGCGACGAGCGCCCCTTCGACCTCGTCATCAGCGACATCAAGATGCCCGACCGCAACGGGTACGAGGTCTTCAGCGCCGCCCGCCGCAACACCCCGGGCGCCCCGGTCATCCTGATGACCGGCTTCGGCTACGACCCGCACCACTCGATCGTCCGCGCCACCCAGGAAGGCCTCGCCAACACCCTCTTCAAGCCCTTCGACATCGAACGCCTCATCGAGCACGTCAAGAAGGCCCTCGCCCCCGAATCCGCCGAGCAGCCCACGGCCGGCAAGGCCTGACGCCCTCCGGTTCGACGAGCCGGCGGCGTGAGCCGCTCGGGCGCCCGATCCCCCGCCTGCCGTGGCGGTTCTCCGCAGCGCACACCCCTGCGCCCCACTCCTACTCCGCCTTGCCCCCGACCCGCTCGGCGATCCGGGCGAGCCGCCGCGCCCGCTCCCGCTCTTCGGGCGTCCGCTCGGCGGCCGCGCCGAGCGCCCGCAGCGCCGCGACGTGATCCGCCCCGCGCCGCGGGTCATCGAGCACCGCGGCCAGCAGCAGGTCCGCGAGCAGACCGGCCGGCCGCTCCTTCACGGCCTCGCCCACCATCACCGGCTCCAGCAGCCCGCGGTCGAGCATCGCGGCCGTCATCAACTCCCCGCCCGAGACCTTCGGCAAGCCCCGCGCCTCCGCCCACCCCAGCAGGTCGACCAGCCTCCGCGTCGTCGTCACCGGATCGTTCCAGCACGCCCCGTACGCCCCGAGCGTGTACCCCTCGCGCAGCACGGCCCGGCCGACGGCGCCCGCGGGGGCGTTGCTCGGCAGGGTCGCCCGCTCCCGGGCCAGGGCGTCCGCCTGCTCGAGCATCCGCCGCGCCGCGGCCTCGTCCCGGACGCTGGCGTCCAGGAGCGCCGACGCTAGCAGGAGCGGATCGGCATCGCGGTGCTCCAGGATCAGACGCGCGAGCCGATCCCGCTCGACGCCGGCCTCCAGCAGGAACGAAGTCAGCCCGAGGAGTTCCGGATCGCGCGAGGCGAGGACGTTCTCCAGCAGCGCGTCCCGGGAACGCCGCGCCACGCCCTCCGGCTGCCGCAGCAGCGCCCCCTTCGCCACCCACGCCGCCCTGCCCTCGCTCTGCAGGCAGGCGTGCACCAGCGGGTCCGCGGCCGCGAACCGCCCGCGGTTGAGCAGCAGCGTCAGCAGAGTTTCTTCCAGGTTCCCGGGGACGCCGTCGAACGTCGGTTCGCCCCCGGCTTCGGCGAGGCGCGTCACGTGCTCCTCGGCCGAGCGCTCGATCAGGCGATCCACGTCCGCGTCATCGGGGCGCAGCCGCGCGAGCAGCCAGAGCGCGTAGGCGTCGGTGGGGCGTTCCATGCGATCCGCCTGCTCGCGCAGCAGCGTTGCGGCGTCGTCGCCCGTGCCGGCCACGCTCCGGCACCACGCGAGCAGCGGCCGCACGTCGTGCGGGCTCCACGCCCCGCCTTCAGCCGGGGTGTTCGGGATGCCGGGCGCCACCAGGAAGAGCGGCGGGGCGCCGTGCCGCCGGGCCGGGTCGGCCACGCCGGCCGACACCGCCGTGAAGGCGGTTCGCAGCTCGTCCTCGCCGCGTGCCGCGTAGTCCACCAGGCCCAGCAGCAGCGCTGGATGCCGGTCGGCGGCGATCGCGGCGACGCGGAGCACCTCGTCGGGAGGCGTTCGCCCCGCCGAGAGCAGCCGGGAGAGGCGCGCGGCGTCGTCCGCGCCGAACGCCGCCGCGACGTCCCCGACGTTCGCCGCCCGCTCTGCGCGCCGATCGGCCAGCCGCCCCGCGTGCGCGGCCGCGAGCAGCATCTCGGCCGCGCGCCGCGTCCGCGCCGGGTCCTCGTCCGGACGGAGCGTCGCCGCGCACCGCGACAGCACGGCCGCGCGGTCTTGGTCCGACAGCGATCTCGCCCGCAGCCGCAGCACCAGGTCCTCGCGCAGCCCCTCCGCCGCTTCGCCCTCGCCGAGCCACGCGTCCGCGTGCCGGACCATCTCCGCGTCCGGCGGCCCCGCGTCTCCGGGATCGCTCCGTCCGCACCCGGCGGCCAGCAGCGTCCCCGCGGCGAGGACGATCGCCGCGGCCGAGCGTCGCCGCCTCCGCAGGAATGAACCCCCGCCGCGTCCGGAACCCGTTTCGTGCCCGCTCGTCATGGGGAGCGTTGTTCCGGAACGCCGGGCGGCGGTTTCGCTACGGGCGGCGTTCGGCCGCCAGCACGCGCGGGTGGCCCTCGATGTCCTTGAGCGTCCGCGCGTTCGTCAGCAGCGGGTGGCGTTCGGCGAGCGTCCGCACGGCCTCGGCGTGCGAGGCGGCGTGCTCGATCAGCAGCAGCCCGCCCGCGGCGAGCAGCGGGGGGGCCTGCTCGACGAGCGGGCGGATCAGGTCGAGCCCGTCGCGCCCGGCGCGCAGGGCCATCGTCGGCTCGTGGTTCTTCACGTTCGGCTCGACGTCCGCCCACTCGTCGTCCGGGATGTACGGCGGGTTGCTCACGAGGTACGCGAGCGAGCCCTCCGCCGCGTGCTCCCGCAGCGGGGCGAGCAGGTCGCCCTGCGCGAAGGTCAGGCGTCCGTCGATCCCGTGCCGCTCGGCGTTCGCCCGCGCCACCTCCAGCGCGTCCGCGGAGAGGTCGGTCGCGACGATCCGGGCCGTCGGGAGGTGTTTGGCGAGCGCGACGGCGATGCACCCGCTCCCGGTGCAGACGTCCGCGATGCGCAGCTCCGGACCCGCCGCCGGGTCGGCGGCGGCCCCGTCCTCGTCTTCCTCGCCGCTGGCCCGGACCAGGGCCCGGGCGTTCGCGAGCCCCTTGCGCTCGGCCCCGGCGAGCACGCCGGCCCCGTGCCGCGCCCGCGCGTCCTGGAGCACGGTCTCGACGATCGTCTCCGTGCTCGGGCGGGGGACGAGCACGCGCTTGTCGACGGCGAACGGCAGCCCGAAGAACCAGGCCTCGCCGACGAGGTACTGGATCGGCTCGTGCTGCAGGGCGCGCTTGACGAGCCCGCGGAGGCGGGCGAGTTCCTCGTCCGAGGCCGGGCGGTCCGGGTCGGTGTAGAGCTTCAGGCGGTCCGTGCCGGTGATGCCGGCCATGAGCATCTCGGCGGACAGCCGCGGGGAGTCGAGCCCCTTCTTGGCGAACGCCTCGCCCATCCAGGCGAGCAGGCGTCGCGTCGTCCACTGTTCGGCCTGCCGCTGGCCCGCTCCGGCGTCCGTGCCCGTCATGCCTGCTTTATAGGGCGGGCCGGCGTCAGCAGCCGGCGCGGAAGCTCCCCAGGAACGCGAGCAGGTCGTGCACGCCGACGTCGCCGGAGGCGTCGAGGTCCGCGGCCGGGCTCGCGGCCCGGAAGTCGCCCAGGAACCACAGCAGGTCCGCGACGCCCGCGGTCCCGTCGGCGTCCCAGTCGGCGGGGCAGAGGGGGGCGTCGTCCCCGGAGCGCTCGACGGCGACCTCGAGCACGGCGAGCCCGTCGTTCTCGAAGTACTGCACCTCCAGCCGCTTCTGCCCGCCCTCGGCGACGCGGAAGGTGGCGACGTCCTCCGTCGGGCCGTGGATGGTCCAGTTCTCCAGCACCGGCTCCCCGTCGACGAGCACGCGGATCCCGTCGTCCGTGTAGGTCCGGACGCGCCACTCCCCGGGGGCGAGGTGGACGTACGCCTCGCCGGCGATCCCGAAGCGGTCGGGCCCGATGTCGACCGTCTCGACGCGGTTGCCGAAGCCCGCGTCGCGGGGCCCGCCGGAGCCGAAGTCCACGCTCAGCCCGTCCGAGGCGAACGAGGTCGACCGCCCCGGCTCGTTCCGCGCAGCGAGCCACCCGGCGAGGTCCGCCATCGGGTTCGGGCGCCCCGTCCAGTTCCACACCCGCCCGTGCCAGACGACCTCCGGCTCCAGGTGCGAGACGGTCCGCCGGAAGCCGGCGCCGGCGAGCAGCACGCGGTAGCTCGGCGGCCCGCCGGAGCCGGCGAGGGTGACGACGTGCCGCGGGGGCGTCGCGTCGTCGCGACGGACGATCGAGACCTGGGCGTCGCCCTCGATCCGCACGGCCGAGAGTTCGCCCGGCACGCCGAAGACCTCGAAGCGGTGCGCCGTCGCCCCGCGTTCGAGCGTGCGGAGGAGCGTGCCCTCGTGGTCCCACGGGCCCCAGGCGTCCATGACGATCATGTGCCGCCCGCGCAGGTGCTCGCGGGCGGAGAAGGGGACGCCGTCGCGCACGCGGACGGGGCGCGTCTCGCCGAGGATCTCCGGCGTCGGCTCGGGGACCGCGGGGGCGGGGCCGGAGGGGTCGGGCCTCACGATCGGGTCGATCGCCGTCTGGACCACGCCGGGGGCGGAGATGTCGAAGGTGTTGTCGCGGATCGCCGGGTCGATCAGGCGCGGGCCGGCGGCGCCGGACGAGTCGCGCAGGCGGATGCCGACGCGCGTGCCCGCCGGCAGGGGGCGGGGCTCGGCGTCGAAGACGAACGCGTTGCGGGCGACGGCGTTGCCGGTGAGGGGGCCGTAGTTCGCCAGGCCCCAGCGGTTGGCGCCGCCGAACACGCCCGGGTCGTCGTACCAGAGGTGGACGCCGGTGAGGTTGTTGACGAAGCGGTTGTCGACGACGGCGTTGTCGATGCCGTGCTCGATGTTGACGCCGCCGTTCTCGAGCCCGTAGGGCATGCCGCCGTTGGCGTCGAACAGGTTGCCGGCGATGCGGGTCTGCTGGCTGAAGCCGCCCCAGACGCCGCAGATGGCGTTCTCGACGAAGCGGTTGCCGTAGATCACGTTCCCGAAGCTGAAGGTCATCTCCAGCCCGTGCGCTGGGGCGTAGGAGAGGTCGTTGCGGAGGAAGACGTTGTCGTTGCACCCGACGCGGGTGCGGTCGAAGGGGAGGCTAGCGAACTCGTCGGCGGCGATCGCCTCGAGCCCGGCGAAGCCGAAGATCCCGTCGCCGCCGTGCGTCGCGGAGTTCTCGGCGATCACGTTCTCGCTGCACTGCTCGAACATGAGGATGCCGGCCGAGTCCTGCCCGCGGTTGTAGACGCCCTCGGAGTGCCCGCGGACGCAGAAGTCGAAGGCGTTGCGGGTGACGGTGTTCCGCGAGGAGCGGAACATGCCGAGGCCCCAGCCGCTCAGGAAGCTCGCGTCGTTGTCGTACACCGCCGAGTCCGTGACCTCGTCGAGCAGGATGCCGTTCTGCGCCCGGCGCACCCGCACGCCGCGGACGGTCACGCCGGAGGACTCCTCGACGTAGATCGCCCCGCCCCAGTTCGTGATCCACTGGTCCTGGTCGTTGCGGTGGGGCGAGAGCCAGTCGGCGCCGGCCTCGGCGAGCGGGGTCGAGGCGAGGCGGCGGCGGAACAGGTCGGCGAACTCGCCGCCGTCGATGGTCAGCCCGTGCGCCCCCTCCGCGTGCAGGCCCACCTTGTACCCGCCGACGGCGGCGCCGCGGATCGTCACGCCGGTCCGCCCCGCGACGCGGATCCCGGTCCCCGAGAGGCGGTCCCAGGCGCCGCGGATCTCGTCGCGCGGGCGTCCGAGCAGCTCCGACCCCTCGGCGAAGGTGATCTCGATCCCGTCGGCCGCGACGTGGATCACGCCGTTGCCGTCCGCGTCCTCGATGGCGAGGCCCGGCGGGATGACGACGGTGCACGACTGCGTGATGGACACGTTGTCCCGGTCCACCACGACGGTCGGGAGGCCCCGGGCGGCGCCCCCGGCGCCCGCGACGATCAGCAACGGGAGGGCGAGGTGCTTCATGCGGGGCAGCCTACCAGCCGGGGGAGGGCGGCGGGCCGTGAGTTGCGTGCGTTGAGCGGTGGATACAGGAGCGGGGCGTGGTGGGGCGGGCAATCGGCAATGGGCGGCGGGCAATCGGCAATGGAGGGAGGGGATCCGGGCGTGCGCGAGCGTTATTTGGCGTCGAACCAGTCGCGGCTGATGCCGCTCTCGACCCTGAGGGGGACGCTGAGGTCCATGGCGGCCTCCATGCGTTCGACGATGATCCGCCGCGCGGGCTCGGCCTGGTCCTCGGGCGCCTCGAAGACGAGTTCGTCGTGGATCTGCAGGAGCATCCTCACGCCGGCGAGGGGTTCGCCCGCGGGGCCGGCGCCCTCGGCGGCCTGGCGGATCCGCGCGTGCAGGTCGACCATCGCGACCTTGATCAGGTCCGCGGCGGAGCCCTGGACGACGGAGTTGATCGCGAGGCGTTCGGCGAGGGCGCGGCGGTTCGGCTGGCGGGAGTAGATGTCGGGGATCGGGCGGCGGCGGCCGAGCATCGTCTGGACGTAGCCCCGGCTCTCGGCCTGCTGGATGCACTCGGCGAGGAAGGTGGCGATGCCGGCGAAGCGGCGCTTGTACCCGTCGATGATCTCGGCGGCCTCCTTGCTGGAGATGCCGAGGCGGCGCGCGAGGCCGAACGGGGTGACGCCGTAGACGATGCCGAAGTTGACCATCTTCGCGCCCGAGCGCTGCTCGCGGGTGACCTCGCCGGGCGGGACGCCGTGGATCTGGGCGGCGACGGCGGTGTGGATGTCCTCGCCGGACCGGAAGGCCTCGATGAGCGCGGGGTCGCGGGAGAGGTGGGCGAGCAGGCGCAGCTCGATCTGCGAGTAGTCGGCGGTGATGAGCACGTGCCCGGGCGGGGCGATGAAGGCCCTGCGGATCTCGCGCCCGACGTCGGTGCGGATGGGGATGTTCTGGAGGTTGGGGTCGCTGGAGGAGAGGCGCCCGGTGGCGGCGACGGTCTGGTTGAAGTGGGCGTGGATGCGCTTCGTCTCGGGGTGGATCTCGTCCTTGAGGTTCTGGAGGTAGGTGTTGATGAGCTTGGCGAGCTGGCGGTGCTCGAGGATGAGGCCGGGGATCGGGCTGCTCACCTCGGGGTCGGAGGCGAGCTTCTCGAGGACCTCGGCGTCGGTCGAGTAGCCGGTCTTGGTGCGGCGCTGCGGGCGGATGCCGAGCCCGGGCGGGTCGTCGGTGGGCTTGTTGAACAGGGCCTCGGCGAGCTGCTTGGGGGAGTCCGGGTCGAAGTGCCGGTCGATGGATTCCCAGGCCTCGGCGTCGATCTTCTTGCGGATGTCGTCCAGGCGGGCCTGGAGGCGTTCGCGCTGGCGGTCGAGCTCGTCCGGGTCGACGAGCACGCCGTTGTACTCGAGTTCGGCGAGGACCTCGACGAGCGGGAGTTCGACGTTCTCGTAGAGCGGGCGGAGGCCCATCGCGTCGAGGTCGGGCTCCTGGGCGCGCATGAGCCGCAGGGTGATGTCCGCGTCCTCGACGGCGTAGGTCGCCGCCTGCTCGAGCGGGACCTCGTCGAAGCGTTTCTGCTTCTTGCCGACGCCGATGAGGTCGGTGATCGGGATGCAGGTGTGCTTGAGGAGGGCGAGGGCGAGGTTGTCGAGCGAGTGGCTGGAGCGGGAGGCGTCGATGAGGTAGCTGGCGATCATGGAGTCGCCGCCGGGCCAGGCCCGGCGGCCTGAGGGACCCGGGAGCGGGGACCGAGGATCGGGAGGGGAGCCGTTCTGCGATTCCGCTCCTCCCAGCGCCTGGTTCCCGGTTCCCGGCGACTGGCCGCGCAGCGGGACGAGGCCGCGGAGGGTGATCCCGGAGCGGCGGAGGATGAGCATGTCGAACTTGAGGTTGTGCCCGATCTTGGGCTTGTCGGGGTCCTCGAGGACGGGGCGGAGTGCCTCGAGGACGGTCGCCTCGTCGAGGTGCTCGTCCGGGTTCGGGGTGCGGACGGGGACGTACCAGCCGGTGCAGGGCCTGGTGGAGAAGGAGAGCCCGGCGAGGCGGGCGAGCATGGGGCGCAGGCCGGTCGTCTCGGTATCGACGGCGACGGCCTCGGCGGCCTCGAGTTCGCGGACGAGTTCGGCGAGGTCCTCCTTCGTGCGCACGGTGCGGTAGTGGAGGTCCGCGCGGGGGGCGGCCCCGGCGGAGCCGCCGGGGGCCTGCTCCTCGGCGCGTTCCTCGAGCCAGTTGAAGAAGCCCTGGCTCCCGGCCTCGGCGGCCGGGGCGGCGCCGAGGTTGGCGACGCCGCGGGTGGAGCCCTGCGGCGGGGGCTCGGCGGCGGCGCGTTCGGCGGCCTCGGCCCCGATGAGCGTCTTCAGCTCGTCCTGGTAGCGGTTGAAGCCGAGTTCCTTGAGGATCGGCATGAGGCGGTCGAGCCTGAGGCTCTCCACGCGGGCGGACGCCAGTTCGAAGTCGAACTCCGCGTCGTGGCGGAGGGTGACGAGTTCCCTGGAGAGGGCGAGCTTGTCGCGGGCGGCGCGGATGTTCTCGCCGCGCTTGCCCTTGATGTTGTCGGCGTCGGCGAGGAGGGCGTCGAGGGAGCCGTACTGGGCGATGAGCTGCGCGGC
>CAYMFP010000030.1:0-17216 GCA_964389385.1 uncultured Phycisphaeraceae bacterium
TGGGGGGGGCCCCCCGGGCGGGGGGGGGTGGGGGGGGGGGGGGGGGGGGGTTGCGGAACCGGGGGGGGGGGGGGGACCGATGTCCGCGCCGTGGCGGCCGACCGGGCCGGGTCTCTTCGAGGCCCGTCCGGCGAGGGCGGCGGAGAGGCAGCTTCTCATGGGCTTCGGCATGGACTTCGGGCGTTTCGGGAAGCTGCTCTCGGCGGCGCGGGTGAACACGCCGAACGCGCCCCGCCCCGGGGCGTCGCCGATCGGGATCGACTTCGGCGTGCGGACGCTCAAGCTGCTCCAGGTGCAGGCGGGGGATCCGCCGACGCTGATCGCCGCGGCCTGTCTGGAGACGCCGACGGACCTGCTCTACGACCCGGGGAAGCGGCTGAAGTTCCAGTTCGAGGCGCTGCCGAAGCTGCTCAAGCCGTTCAAGGGCAAGCGCGCGGTCTGCACGGTGCCGGCGGGGCAGTCGCTCGTGCGGCACCTGCAGGTGCCGCGGACGGAGGGGGTGCCGCTGGAGGCGGCGGTCGAGCTGGCGCTGCCGATGCAGCTCGGGCTCGACCCGGCGGAGCTGATCTGCCGGGGCGTGGACGTGGGCGACGTGGGACGGGGCGGGAAGGTGGAGGCGATCTGCTTCGCGTCGAGCCGGCAGCTCGTCGGGGCCCTGATGGGGGCGCTGCGGGCGGCCCGCCTGGAGCCGGTGGGGATCCAGCCGGAGTTCGCGGCCGCGCTGCGGGCGTTCGAGGGGCTCGCCGCGGGCGAGGAGGCGGAGAAGCCGACGCTGTACCTGGATCTGGGGTACGGGAGCGTGAAGGCGGTGGTGGCGCACGGGGGGCGGATGGTGTTCGCGCGGCTCATCGAGTGCGGCGGGCTGGCGCTGGACGAGGCCGTGGGGCGACAGCTCAAGTACGAACTCCCGGACGCGAACCGGCACCGGCTGGGGCTGGCGGCGTTGACGCCGTCGGCCGCGCGCGCCGCGGCGTCGCCCGCGGCGGAGGAGGGCGAGGGGGGCGGGCTCGCGCTGCTGCGGGCGGCGATGCGTCGGGACGGGGCGGAGCCGGAGGCGGCGGCGGCCGCGGTGGCCGAGGCGGAAGCGCCGGCGGGTGGAGGGGCGGGGCCGCGGCGGTTCCGGGCGCCGGAGGTGGATCTGTCGGAGTCGCTGGAGGCGTTGACGGACGAGGTGGCGATGAGCCTGCGGTACCACGCGTCGCTGTTCCCCCGGAACCCGGTGGAGCGTGCGGTGTTCGTGGGGGGCGAGGCGCGGCACGCGGGGCTGTGCGAGCACGTGGCGCGTTCGCTGCGGCTGCCGGCGGAGGTGGCGGACCCGACGGCGCGGCTGGCCCGCGCGGGGAACGAGGCGTGCGTGGGGGTCGATCTGTCCTGCCCGCAGCCGGGGTGGGCGGTGCCGCTGGGGCTGTGCCTGGGGCCGACGGACCTGTGAGAGGAGCGCCGGGCGCGATCCGGCGGGAGCAGACGCATGTCGATCAGCCTTGGGGACCGGAGCGGAGCGCCGCCGGCGTTGAACGCGGGCGGGAGCAGCTTCCTGCCGTCGGAGTACGTGTCGGGGAAGAACGAGCACCGGGCGAACGTCATGGCGCTCGTGCTGCTGGGCGTGGTGACGTGCGGCACGGTGGCGGCGTTCGCGGTGACGAACCGGCGGTGGGAGTCGATCCGCGACGAGCACCGGATGATCGCGGCGCACTTCAAGGAGGAGGAGCAGAAGATCGAGCAGCTCAAGGAGCTGGAGCGGCAGCGCCTGGAGATGGTCGAGAAGGCCGAGGTGGTGAACGCGCTGGTCGACCGGGTGCCGCGGTCGGTGCTGATGGCCGAGCTGACGCGGGACCTGCCGGCGGGGATGCTGCTGACGGGGGTGCAGCTGGACGGCAAGCGGGTGGTGACGGCTCCCCCGCCGCCGGACCCGGCGAAGTCGGGGGGCTCCGGGCGTCGGTCGCTGCGGGACAAGGGGAAGAAGGCCGAGGAGCCGGCCGAGCCGGCGCGGGTGCCGCCGCCGGTGTTCGAGCACACGGTGACGGTGGACGGCCGGGCGCGGCTGAACAACGACGTGGCGGACTACTTCGGGCGTCTTCGGGGGAGCCCGCTGTTCTCGTCGGCGGAGCTGGTGTCGATCGAGCAGAGCCGGGGCGGGGACGGGATGGAGCGGACGTTCCGGCTCCGCCTGCAGATCGCGCCGAACGCGGACGCGCGGCAGGTGGCGGGCACGGCGGAGACGACGCTGGTCGAAGAGAGCCGGGCGAGCGCGGCGCCCGACGGAACGGAGGGCTGAGGCGTGCGCATCGGACCACGTGAGGGGCTGACGTTCGCGGCCGTGCTGGCGATCCCGCTGGCGAGCTACGCGCTGGTCTTCCGCCCGCAGAACGCGGCGATCGAGGCGGCGCGGCAGGAGATGGAGCACAAGCGCGAGCGGCTGGAGCAGCTTCGGCGCGAGACGAGCCAGAACGCGGACCTGGCCCGCGCGAACGCGGAGATCGCGGCGCGGGTCGCGGAGATCGAGGACCGCCTGCCGAACGGCAAGGGCGTGGACCGGATCGTCAAGCAGGTCTCGGACCTGGCGGTGATCGCGGGGCTGGAGCCGCCGACGCTCAAGAGCGGCAAGCCGCTGGAGGCGGCGCAGTACGGCGAGCAGCCGCTGGAGATGACGACGCGGGGGGACTTCCCGGGTCTGTACCGGTTCCTGCAGAGCCTGGAGCGGATGCCCCGGGTGACGCGGATCACGAACATGCGGATCCAGCGCGACGAGAAGAGCGGGGGCGTGAGCATCGCGTTCACGCTGAGCATCTACTTCCGCGGGACGCCCGAGGCGCCCGCCGAGGGAGGCCGGGCATGAGCCAGGCGCCGAACGACCCCGGCCTGCTGCCGGGCGAGGAGGGCTCGCGCGGGCGCGACGCGTCGCGCCTGTTCGTGGACACCGGGACGGCGCCCGCGCCGGCGCTGCGCGCCGGGCGGGGCGGCGCGCTCGGGCGGCACGCGGTGGCCGCGGTCACGGTGCTGCTCGGCGGCGCGGTGATCTACGGGATGCGGGTGATGGGGACGGGCCCGCGGACGGCGCTGGCCTCCTCGGCCGTCGTGAGGTACGACCCGCAGGAGCAGCAGCGCGTGGACCGGGCGCGGTTCCAGGCGGCGGTGGAGCGTCTGGCGCAGAGCGGGCGCCCCGTGCAGATGGCCGCGTTCGTGCCGGAGGCGCGGGCGTTCGAGCCGCCGCCGGCGCCGGTGGTGGAGCCGCCGCCGGCGGCCCGCCCGAAGACGCCCGAGCGCGACGCGCGGGCCGAGGCCGCGCGGGCCGAGCAGCGCCGCACCGAGGAGCTGACGCGCCTGGCCGCCGGGCTGCGGGTGCAGTCGATCATGCAGGGGACCGTGGCGGTGGCCCGGGTGAACGGGCTGCCGGTGCGCGTGGGCAGCGTCGTGAACGGGTTCACGGTGGTGGAGATCGGCCCGGCGTCGGTGGCGTTCGAGGCCGAGGGTCGGAAGTTCGAGCGGAGCCTGGAGCGGTAGTCGCCCCCGGCGTGCCGGTCGAGTCGTGCAGAACGGAACGCAGCCCGGGGTCCGAACGTGGCCAGGTACAGCATCGACGACATCCTGAGCGAGCTCGGCGCGGGCGACGGCGCGGCGAAGCCGCGGCGGGGCAAGCCCGACGAGGCGCCCGCGCGCCGGCACCGCATCGACCGGGAGGAGGCGAGCTTCAGCCCGCTGCCGGCGATGCCGTCGGGGCAGGGGCTGACGGGCAAGGACGGGTCCGACTCGGTGGACAAGGACCCGGCCGTCAAGCAGAAGCCCAGGCCCGACGCGAACGCGCGCCCGCCGGGGCAGGCGATCCGCAGCATCTACCGCCCGGAGGACGCGGGCCCGGGCCCGGGCGAGCCCGGGGACCTGACGGCGCTGCTGCTCTCGAGCGGCGCGGCGACGAACGAGTCGCTCGCGGCGGCGCAGAACGTGCTGCGGCAGAGCCCGGGGCTGCGGCTGACGGACGTGCTCATCGAGCAGGGGGCGGACGAGGAGCGGGTGCAGCGGTGCGTGGCGCAGGCCGCGGGGCTGCCGTTCGAGCGGGTGGACCTCGACCGCGGGCTGGACGGGGGCTTCGACGGGCGGCTGCTGCAGCGGCTGGGGGGGGACTTCTGCCGGGAGCACACGGTGCTGCCGCTGCGGCGCGAGGGGTCTCGCGTGGTGGTGGGCGCGTCGCGCCCGGACGACGTGTTCCTGATCGACGAGATCCGCTCGCGCCTGGACATGGGCGTGAAGGTGGTCCTGGTGACGGCGCACGACGTGCGCGCGGCGCTGGAGATCGTCGGCGAGGGGCAGAGCCAGCAGGAGGAGGTGGACCTCGCGGAGCTGCTGGCGGACGTGGAGGAGGGGGACGTCGAGATCGATCGGTCGCGGTCCGCGTCGATCGACGAGATGGACCTCGAGGCGCAGGCCGGCGAGAGCCCGGTCATCCGCTACGTGAACCACATCATCCAGACGGCGGTGAAGGAGGGGGCGAGCGACATCCACATCGAGCCGGGGGAGAAGAAGCTCAAGGTGCGCTTCCGCATCGACGGGATCCTGTTCGAGATGATGAACCCGCCGGCGGCGATGGCGCCGGCGATCACCAGCCGCCTGAAGATCATGGCGAACCTGGACATCTCGGAGCGGCGCATCCCGCAGGACGGCCGGATCCGGTGCACGGTGGGCGGGCGCCGGCTGGACCTGCGCGTCTCGACGCTGCCGAACGCGTGCGGCGAGAAGACGGTCATGCGTATCCTGGACCAGAAGTCCGTGAACGTGGAGCTGGAGCAGCTCGGCTTCGATCCGGACTCGCTGGAGATCTGGAAGGGCCTGGTCGACGCGCCGCACGGGATCGTGCTGGTGACGGGCCCGACCGGCTCGGGCAAGACGACGACGCTCTACGCCTCGCTGCGCCAGCTCGACCGCAACAAGCTGAACATCTCGACGGTCGAGGACCCGATCGAGTACCACCTCGACGGCATCACGCAGACGCAGATGCACGAGAAGATCGGGATGACGTTCGCCAAGGCGCTCAAGGCGCTGCTGCGTCAGGACCCGGACGTGATCATGCTGGGCGAGATCCGCGACCACGAGACGGCGCACACGGCCGTCCAGGCCGCGCTCACCGGGCACCTGGTCCTCAGCACGCTGCACACGAACGACGCGCCCAGCTCGATCACGCGGCTGGTGAACATCGGGCTCGAGCCGTTCCTGGTGGGCGCGGCCGTGAACGGCGTGCTCGCCCAGCGCCTCGTCCGCCGGCTGTGCCAGCACTGCAAGGCGCAGGAGAAGCCGAGCGACGAGATGGCCGAATTCCTGGAGATGCAGGGGCTGCCGACCGGGGAGACCTGGGTCGCCAAGGGGTGCGACAAGTGCCGGCAGACGGGCTACGCCGGGCGGGTCGGCATCTACGAGCTGCTGACGGTCGACGACCAGCTCCGCGACGTGATCGCGCGGAACCCGAACGTGGCCGAGTTCCGCCGGATGTGCATCGAGCGCGGCATGGTCACGCTCCGCCAGGACGGGATGAAGAAGGTCGAGCAGGGGCTCACGACCGTCCCGGAGATCCTGCGGGTGACCGAGGGCTCGCACTGAGGCCGGGCCGGCGGGCGAACGCCGCGGGCGCACGGGCCGGGCCCGCGATACCATGGGGCCTATGACACCGCCCCCCTCCGGCGCTTCCCCCAGCGGCATCGAGGCCCACCTCCCGGACGCCCGGGTCTTCCCCCCGCCGGCCGCGGAGGCCGTCGGCGCGCCGCGCTGGCACGTCTCCTCCCGCGAGGAGTACCGCCGCCTGCACGCCCGCTCGATCGAGGACCCGGAGGGCTTCTGGGGCGAGGCCGCGTCGGAGCTGCACTGGTTCCAGCCGTGGGACCGCGTCTGCGACTTCACGCCCCCGGACGCCCGGTGGTTCGTGAACGGGAAGACGAACCTCTGCTACAACTGCGTCGACCGCCACGTCGAGCAGGACCGCGGCAACGACATCGCCATCCGCTGGGAGGGCGAGCCGATCGGCCCGGACGGGCGGCCCGAGGTCCAGGTCCTCACCTACCGCGACCTGCAGCGCGAGACGAGCAAGTTCGCCAACGTCCTGCGCAGGCTCGGCATCCGCAAGGGCGACGTCGTCACGATCTACATGGGCATGATCCCCGAGCTGGCGATCGCCTGCCTCGCCTGCGCGCGGATCGGGGCGGTGCACTCGGTCATCTTCGGCGGCTTCAGCGCCCAGGCGATCGCCGACCGCGTCGCCGACGCGCGCTCCAAGGTCATCGTCACGGCCGACGGCTCGTGGCGCCGCGGCAAGGTCGTCCCCCTCAAGGAGAACGTCGACGCGGCGATCAACGAGCTCGGCGGGGTCGGCGCCCGCGGGTGCCCGGTCGAGAAGGTCGTCTACTTCAAGCGGACGATGAACCAGATCGTCTGGCACCAGGACCGCGACTACTCCTGGCGCGACCTCATGGTCATGGCCGACGACTACTGCCCCTGCGAGCCGCTCGACTCGGAGGACATGGCCTTCCTCCTCTACACCAGCGGCTCGACCGGCAAGCCCAAGGGCGTCGAGCACACCGTCGGCGGGTACATGGTGCACACGCACCTGACGAGCCGGCTCACGTTCAACCTCATCCCCGGGCTCGACGCCCCCGCCCGCTCCGGGCCGATCGCCCGCCGCTACCCGGGCTCCTCCGCCGGGCGGGCGTTCGAGGACCAGCCGGGCCAGGTCTACTGGTGCACCGCCGACATCGGCTGGATCACCGGGCACTCCTACATCCTCTACGGCGTGCTCGCCAACCGCGTGCCCACGCTCATGTACGAGGGCGCGCCCGACTTCCCGAGCCCCGACCGCTTCTGGCGGATCGTCGAGCGCCACCGCGTCACGCAGTTCTACACCGCCCCCACCGCCATCCGCGCCTTCATGAAGTGGGGCCCCGAGCACCCGGCGCGGCACGACCTCTCCAGCCTCCAGGTCCTCGGCACCGTCGGCGAGCCGATCAACCCCGAGGCCTGGCTCTGGTACCACAAGCACATCGGGCGCGAGCGGTGCCCGATCGTCGACACCTGGTGGCAGACCGAGACCGGCGGGCACATGCTCACCCCCCTGCCCGGCGCGATCCCCACCAAGCCCGGCTCCTGCTGCGTGCCGTTCTTCGGCGTCGACGCGGCCGTCGTCAACGAGGCGGGGGTCGAGGTCCCCGACGGCGAGGGCGGGCTGCTCGCCATCCGCAAGCCCTGGCCCGGCATGCTCCGCGGCGTCTACGGCGACCGCCAGCGCTTCATCAGCACGTACTGGAGCAAGTTCGACGTCGGCGGCAAGCTCGCCGAGACCGGCGTCAGCCCCTTCTACTTCCCCGGCGACGGCGCCGTGAAGGATAAGGACGGGTACTTCTGGATCATGGGGCGGGTCGACGACGTCATCAACGTCTCCGGGCACCGGCTCGGCACGGCCGAGATCGAGTCCGCCCTCGTCGCCCACCCGGCCGTGGTCGAGGCCGCCGTCGTCGGCATGCCGCACGAGATCAAGGGGACCGGCATCGCCTGCTTCGTCACGCTGGCGAACGGCGCCGAGCCGAGCGACCGCCTGATCGACGAGCTGCGCGCCCACGTCGCCAAGGACATCGGCGCCATCGCCCGCCCGGACATGATCCGCTTCACGCAGACGCTCCCCAAGACGCGCTCCGGCAAGATCATGCGGCGGCTGCTCCGCGACATCGCGGCCGGCAAGGAGAAGATCACGCAGGACGTCTCCACCCTCGAAGGCTCGATGGAGGATTTCACCCTGCTCGCCAAGCGCCGCGAGGATTCGCAGGGCTGACGCGGGGCGGGCGTCGGGCGCCGGATCGACCGTCCTCGGGCACTCGCGGTTCCATCCGGCCGTGGCCGGTCGGCCGATAACTCGCCCCGGCCGGCCGATCTCCACGCCACCGCAACCCACCCCGCCGCAACCCACCCAACCGCGAGAGCCCGGGCGCGTCGCGTTCGGGCTTGCTCTGCCGTCCGCCTGCTCGGCCGTCGCTGTCCGACCGGCCCCCGCCGCGCGGCCGCCGGCCCTCGGTACACTCGGGCCGATGCCGATCTTCGCACCCATCATCCTGTCCGCCCCCGTCGTTCTCGCCGTGTCGGCGGCCCCGGATCGAGCGCCGCGGCAGTACGAGGACCGCTCCATCCGCCTCGAGGTGCCGGCGGGATGGGTCGCCGAGCCCGACGATCGTGACGATCGCCCCGGGATCGAAACGATGCTGAGCCTCAGCCGCCCCGATGACCCCGAGGGGTTCTCCGCCTTCGTCATCCTGCTGCAGACGGAGCACACGCCGGAGATGATGCTCGATAACCTGCGGAGCAGCTGGAGTGGACAGGGCTTCGCCCTGACCCCGGACCGCGAGGCCGACGAGTACGCCGGACACAGCGGACTCCTCGAGGAGGGCGCACTGGCGCGGAAGTCGGAGCTCCACCGCTACCGGTTCTTCGCCGGCCCCGTGGCGCCGAACTGGCTCATCGTCACACAGTTCTGCGCGGACGGCGACAGGGCCGCCGCGTATTTCGCGAGCGCCGACGAGCTGATGCGCTCGCTCGAGATCACTCCCCCACCCCTCCAGGCTCCGGACCTCGCCGGCGCCGCGAGTCTCGATCGCGGCGTCATCTCCCTGCGTCGTCCCGGCAACTGGCTGGTGATGGAGAACGACGAGTCGGACCCGCGGTTCGCCGTCGCCCTGGATCTCCCGCAGGACGCGTTCGTCCGTGTGGACGTCTACGAGTCGTCCCGCACACCCGCCGAGGAGATCGAGGCGAGCCGCAGACTGCTCGCCGACGTCGGCGTGCACGTCAAACCCGAGAGCCGTGAACTGGACGCCCTCGGACCGCTGCAGGGCTTCGGGATCGAGGCGCCGGCCACGGCCGACGCCACGTCGCTCGAGTACACCGCGCGACTCCTGATCGTCCAGCTGGGGAAAGGCTGGGTCGCCGAGGTCCACGAGTTCTTCCCGTCCGAGAGCGCCGAGCTGATCACGCCCGGCCTGGAGCTCGTCCGCGAGACGCTGCGGCTCGCACGGCCGGATCAGGTCGAGCCCGTGCTCGACCCGCCGGGCCGGGTCGCGCGCGGGCCGCTCGCGTACGAGCACCCGCGCAACTGGATCGTCTCGCACGGTGAGGCGCCGGACGCCGATCACGCCCACGACGCCATCGATTCCGCGTGCGGCACGCAGCTCGAGATCTTCACCTACCCGGCCGAGCGCAGCCTCGAAGAGGAGATCTCCGCCACACTCGACCTGATGCTGGACGAGCACGAGCCGGTCGGAGAGCCGAAGCCGGTCGAGCGCTGGGGCGGGTTCGAGGGGCGGGGCTTCCGGCTCGTGCACCGGGACGAGACGGGGAACTCGCGTCTGACCTGCTTCGTGGCCCCGGCCGGCGACGGCCGCACCATCGAGATCTGGGAAACCGTCCCGGTCGACGCGGTCGAGCGAGCGGAGCCGGGGCTGGACCTGATCCGCGGAACGCTCGAGCTTCGCGAACCGCCGGCGCCCGCGGCGGATGTGCAGCCGAGCGGGCGCCCGCGCCTTCGGTTCTGATCCCTCCGCCGCAACCCCGAGCGCTCGCGCCCCGGCAGCCCTCGGACCGCGCCGTCGCCGGCTCGACCGCCGCGCGAGTTACGGCACCCGACCGACCTGGATCGTCGTGCTGTCCTGGAGTTCCGTTCCGTCGTTCAGCTTGAGGTACGCGGTCGCGACGTACTCGCCCGGGTTCCGGAACGTCACCCGCGCCACGCGCCCCCGCTCCTGCGTCTGCACGCGGGCCCCCGGGACCTCCCAGCGGATCTTCGGGCTGCGCCCGTACACGTTCTCCGTCTGGGCCGACAGCGTCACCGTGTCGCCGGCGACGGGCGTCGTGCTGGAGGCCGTCACGTTCAGCTCGGCGCTGCCCGGCTCGTACTTCGGCTGCCCCCGGCACCCGGCCAGGCTCGCGGCGAACGTCAGCGCCAGGGCGGCGGCGAAGATCCGTCTCATGCTGTGCTCCTCGGAGGCGTTCCGGCCGGCCGCTCGGGCCCGCCCAACGCCGCTTCGCTGAGGCCTTCGGGCCGGATGCCCGCCCCACCCCCACCACGCCTGGCGATCTCCCCCGCGCCCGCAACGCCGTGCGCCAGCGGGAGCCGGCGCACGGCCGCACGTCAGGCCGCGCGGCGAACGTCCTGCTCCGGCGAGGCCGGCCGGCCGCCGCCGGAGTTCGACGGCCTCGGCTGTCCGGACGGACGCCGATCGCCGTTCTGGTCCGCCAGGGCAAGGGCCAGCGCGAGAAGACCGTTGGGAGAACACACCGAACGCATCAGAAGACTCCTGAAGAAAAGAAGGGAAAGCGGCGAGCTTTCGGGGGGCAGTCCTACGCGGATGCCCGAGGCGTGTTCGCGGCGCGCGAGCGAAACCCCGCCCGAACACCGGGGCCGGCACCCCCGGATGCGGCAGCCCCGCCGCCCATCCTTCGATCGACGGCCCGGTTCACCCGAAACCCGCTCGCCGAGCGCCCCCTCAGAACGACCACCCGACCTCGGCGTAGACGATCCACTCGTCATCGTCCCCGCCGTTGTACGCCTCCGCGTGGTCGCCCAGCAGCAGGTAGTCGACCCCCGCGGTGAACGTCCACTGCCCCAGCCGCCCCTCGGGCAAGGCGTACGACGCCTGCACGCCGACGGTGGCGAAGCCGAACGTCTCGTCCTCCCCGTCCAGCTCGTAGAAGTCGCGGAGGCTGAACCCGGCCGCGATCGGCAGCGCGAGCGTCACGCCCCCGGCGCCGCCCTCGTAGACCTTCAGGGAAGGCGCGAGCCCCACCTCGAAGTAGACGCCGTTCTCGTCGCCGCCGTCCGCCCCGTCGCTCCCCGTCTCGATCGCGAGCAGCGCGTACGGGCGCAGCGCGAAACGATCGTCCCCGCCCCACAGGCCCGCGTCGTCGAGCGCCACGCTCAGCGTCAGATCCTCGACGGCCTCGAAGTTGCTCGCGGGCGAGGCGTACCAGGTGTACACGGCCGTCGCCGTCCACCGCTCCGCGAACTCCGCCGTGAACCCCAGGTACGCGTCGACCTCGTTCAGACGCTCGTCGAACCCGCCGTCCTCGCCCGGAACGGTGTCGTCCGTGAAGTGCCCCCAGAGCCCCCCGAAGACGTTCAGGCTCCAGGCCTCCGCGGCGAACAGCTTGTACCCGATCTCCACCGACGGCTGCAGGTTGAACGCGTCGCTGCGCTGCACGATGCCGCGGGAGAAGGCGTCGCTCGCATACCGCAGCGACAGGTCGAGGCTCCACCGCCCGTCCACCTCCACCTCGAGCGGAGGCGGGACCTGCTCGGCCGGGAGCGTCGCCTCGGGCGCCCGCTGCGCCGCCGCCGTGCCCGCGGCGCAACCCGACACCGCCAGAAGAACCCGAATGCTCATCCCGATGCGCTCCCGAGGCGGCCGACGCCCGGGCCGGAACCGGCCACGCCCGGTCCCTTGCCCCCGTCGTCGGGGGCTGCATCGGACTCAACCCGCCCCGGCTCGTCCGCGGCCGGACCGAGCAACGGGATCTCCGCCCGCCGTGCACGATCTCCCCCCAACGCGGGGCCCGGCGGTCTCCTCACGCAGTGACGGCCCCCCACCCCCCACCCCCCCACGGCGCCACCCCCACCGCCCTCGATGACCGACTCCCGGTTCCCGCCCCCACCGCCGACCACCGCCCAAAAGAACGACGCCCGCGGGATCCGCGGGCGTCGTCCGTTCCACACGTCGTCTGCTCAGCTTACCGGACGCTCGCCGGTCGGTGCAACAGATTTCAGGCGTTCACGCCGGTGATCCGCACGGCCGTGTACCGCTGGCGGTGGCCGGTCTTGCGGCGGTAGCCGGTCTTCGGCTTGAACTTGTAGATGTAGAGCTTCTCGCCCAGGACCACCGGCTCGATCACCTCGGCCGTGACCGTCGCGCCCTGGACGTAGGGACGCCCGATCTTGGCGTCGCCCCCGGCCGGGCCGGCGACGAGGACCTTGTCGAACGTGATGGTCTCGCCCGCCGAGGCCTGCCCCTCGCGGTACAGGTCGATGACGATCTCGTCGCCCTCGACGACCCGGCGCTGGCCGCCGGACTCCTCGATGATCGCGTACGCGCCGCTCGCGGTGGCGGTCTTGGCCATGGCAAGGCTCCTTCCACGCGGCCTGCTCGGGGGGGCGTGCCTCCCAGGAACGCCCGTCTGCCCGGTCCGCGGTGGGCCGCAACTGTAGGCCGCCCTCCCGCACGGGGCGGCCCGCCGCCGCGGCTATCGTCCGGGCCGATGCGGAGCCGGAGCAGGTTCCTGAACGCGGTCCGATCCGCGCCGCCGGCGCTGGTCGGCGTCGTCTTTCTGCTCGCCTTCGCCTACCGGGGGCTGCTCAGCCCCCGCTGGGGGACCGACACCGGGTGGTACGCCTCGATCGCGACGGAGGTCTACCGGAGCGGGGCGTTCTGGACGCTCCGGGTCGGGCCGGAGCTGTACTTCAACAAGCCCCCCCTCGCGTTCTGGATCCACGGCGCCTTCCTGCAGCTCATGGGCACCGGCCTGTTCGCGATGCGCCTGCCGTCCGTGCTCATGGCCGCCGGGTGCGTGTGGGCGACCGCGGCGGTCGCCGGACGCCTGGCGGGCCCGCGTGCGGCCCTCTGGTCGGCCGTGGCCCTCGGCGCCACCGCCGAGTTCGCCCGCATGACCGACCGCATCCTGCTCGACTACCCGCTGACGCTGTGCATGCTGCTGACGGTGCTCGGCGTGGTCGTCGCGGAGCGCCGGAGCCGGGCGGCGCCGGAGACGCCCGCGGAGGCCGGATCGCGCCCGCGGACCGGCGCCGTGTCGGCCCCCATGCTCTGGGCCGGGGTCGCCGCGGGGCTGGGGCTGCTGACGAAGCCGTTCCTCGCGCTCGCGGCTTTCCCGGTGCTCGCGCTCTGGCTGCTGCTCGTCGGGCGGGGGCGTCTGCTCGCGCCGCTCGCGGGGGCGTGCGCCGTCGCCGTGCTCATCGCGGCGCCGTGGCACGCCTCGATGATCCTCCGGCACGGCGCGGCGTTCACCGAGACGTACTTCGGCAACCAGGTCGTCGAGCGGGCGATCGACGGGCTCAACCACGCCGAGCCGTGGTGGTGGTACCTCGAGCGGCTGGGCAAACGCTACTGGCCGTGGCTGCCCGTCGCGGCGGCGCCGCTCGTCGCCTGGGCCGCGGCGCCGCGGGCGTTCGCCGCGCGCTACCGGCGGCGGATGCCGGAGGACCCGCGGCTCGGGCTGCTGCTGCTCGGGGCGTTGTTCACGCTCGGGTGGCTGGCCGCGCTCGGCGTCTTCACGGACAAGCGGGAGAACTACCTGCTGATGGTCTTCCCGTCGCTCGCCTGGATGGCCGCCGCGGGAGCGATCGCCGCCCCGCCACGGGCGGCGGGGCGGCGGAGGGTGCGGGCGATCGAGCGGGCGCTGCCGGTGCTGGCGCCCCTGCTGCTCGCCGGCGTGCTCGCGGCGACGCCGCTCCTGCGGCGCACGCTGCACCCCGGCGTGGTCGGGTGGAGCGAGGTCGAGGCGTACATCGCCCGGGAGCGCCCGCAGCGCGTGCTCGCGATCGGCGTCGGGTACGACGAGTCGCACCTCATGCACGTGCGGCTCGGCCTGTTCCCGGAGCCGGCGCAGCCGCCGCTCCCGCCCGGCGTCCCGGTGATCGTGGACACGAAGTACGGGACGGCGCCCGAGGACGCCGAGGTGCTCTTCGAGACGGGGCGGTTCGTGGTGGTGCGCACGCGGGCCGGGGATTGACCCGGCGGGACCGGCGGCCGTGAGAAGGAAAAAGGAAAGCGGCCGCGGCGGGGATGACCGCCGCGGCCGCGATGCGTCGTTCGGTTCCGCCTGTCGGCGTTCAGCAGCCGGCGCGGAAGGCGCCGAGGAAGCCGAGCAGGTCGTTCACGACGACCTCGCCGTCGAGATCGAAGTCGGCCATCGGGCCGCCGGCGCGGAAGGCGCCGAGGAACGAGAGCAGGTCCTCGACGTCGACCGCCCCGCTGTTGGTCAGGTCGGCCGGGCAGGTGCCGACGACGCGGAAGACCCCGTCGGCGTCGTCGTGCCCGCTGTTCCCGTCGGCGTCGCTGGCGACGACGCGGAGGATGCCGGTGGCCGTGTTCACGTCGGGCGCGGCCACGACGACGGAGCCGTTGCGCCCGAGCCCGGACGCGAGGGTCTGGAACGTCGCGCCCCCGTCGGCGCTGAACTCGACCGCGACGCCCTCGACGCCGGTGTTGTCATCGCTGTACCAGGTCACGGCGAGGTCGTCGCCGGCGTGCAGCGTCGCGGCCTCCTGCGGGGCCTGCACCCACACGGTCGGGATCTCCCCGCCCGGCGCCGCCGGCACGTGCATCACCACGCAGTGGAAGACGCCCGCGGCCCAGACGATGTCCTCGGCCGGGACCGGGATCACCTGCCTGTCCGGCATCGCCTGCTGCAGGATCGCCAGGGCGTCGTCGTTGTACTGCGCGACGGTCGGGTGGTCGTACTGCGGGATGAGCGTCACGCCGTTCATCATCACCATGTTGGTGAACGTGTAGTGCGTGCCGCCGAAACGCATCGCCGGGGTGCGGTAGACCGTCCAGCCGTCGGCCTCCATCGCGGCCGCCTGCTGCTCGCAGGTCTGACCCCAGTTCGAGTCGGGCTCGAAGATCCACTCGCTGATGACGACGGTGCGGGGGCCCGTCACCTGCATCCACATGTCGATGTGCTGCGTGCCGTCCACGAACCGCGGCAGAGCCTGCGTGATCACCGTCTCCACGTTCTGGAAGTCGCGCCAGGCGGCGATGATCTCGTCCTCGGTGAGGTTGCCGTTCTCGTTCACGATCAGGCGCGTCGCGAACGAGGGCGGGGGCAGCGCCCCCTCCTTCGCCGACGAGAGGTGGTAGTTGCCGCCGCCGTGGCGCAGCGGGATCGTGAAGATCGGCCAGTCGAGCTGCTCGGCCAGCAGCACCGGCGAGTAGTCGTCGTTCGTGCGCGAGAGGATGTTGTACGTGTGGTCGACGATCGCCCGCACGCCCCCCGTGCCGTCCTCGTTCACGCCCATGTAGACGATCCGCGGGCCGTAGTCCCGGATCCAGACCGTGTCCGTCCGCGCCACGAAGAAGTGGACGCGGTCCATGTCCGCCCCCGCGTTCGTGAGCACGTTCCTCGGGCCGTTCTGGGCGTTGATCTCGCCGGGCAGGTCGCACACCACCCAGACGTCCCCGGCCTGGTTCGTCGTGATCTCGACGACCAGGTCCGTCAGCTCCGGGTACCAGCCCTCCCAGGCGATGAAGATCGCCTCCATCTCGTCGTACTCGGCGGGCGTGTACACCCGCGCGCCCAGCGCCGCCGGGCTGTTCTCCAACGCCGACTTGTTGAACGCCGGAGGCTCAACCTTCCTCGCGGCCTCGGCGGGCGTCTCGAACCGGGGCGTCAACGCCCCTTCGGGGTAGAGGTCCTCGCCCCCCTTGGGCGCCGCGGCGGACGGCGCCGCGATGGCGGCGCCACAGGACAGGAGAAGGGCGGTCACCGCCGGAAATGCTTGCTCGCGAATCATGCAGGGGTTCCTCTGTTTGCGCGGGTGTGAGGAGCCAAACTAACACGCCCTCGGACGCGCGTCCAGCAAATCGCGCATATTCCGCACCGAACTCAATACCCGCACGATCCAGGGGTTATCACCCCTTCCCCACTCCGTCTTCCCCCCTTCCGGCCCCCGCCATACCGGACCGGAGGAGCCCCGCCAGCGCGATCGCCGGCCGCGGCAGCGCTCGGTCCGACCGCCGCGCGAGGGCGATCGCCCGCTTCGGCTCCCCGCCGCGCACCCGCAGGTAGGCCCGCGCCCCGGACGTGTCCGCCCTGGCCGCCATCTCCGGAACGAGGGAAACGCCGAGCCCCAGCCCGACCATCTCCAGCACCGTCGCGAGCTGGGCCGTCCGGCACTGCAGCCCCGCCGCCAGCCCCCTCGAAGCGCAGAACCCCCCGATCTGCCGTCCCAGGCAGTGCATCTCGTGCAGCGAGACGATCGGACGCTCCCGCAGCCAGGCGTCCGACACACCCTCGGACGCGCCCGGGCTCCACGCGGCCGGCGCCGCGACCAGCAACGCCTCGCTCCCGATCACCTCCGCCTCGATCCCGGGATGGTCGGCCGGCGTGCTGACGACGGCCAGGTCCAGCTCCCGGTCGGCCACGGCCTCGAGCAGGGCCTCGGTCAGATCCTCCCGGATCGAGATCTCACACCGGGGAAATGCCTCTCGCAGCGGGGAGATCACCGGTGGCAACAGGTACGGCGCCATCGTCGGGATCGCGCCGATCGCCAGCCGCCCCGCCCCTTCGTCCACGTCGCGCCGGATGTCCTCGGCGGCGTGCCGCACCTCGGCGAGGATCCGCCGCGCCCTCGGGAGGAACGCCCGCCCCTCGGGGGTCAGCTCCACGCCGCGCCCCAGGCGATCGAAGAGGCGGACGCCGAGCCCGTCTTCGAGCTTGCGGATCTGCTGGCTCAGGGAGGGCTGGGCGACGCGGCAGCGTTCCGCGGCGCGGCTGATGGTCCCCGCTTCGGCGGCCGCGACGAAGTAGCGAAGCTGGTGCAATTCCATAGGCAAAGCCTATGTCTTGTTGCACCAAAAAGTCTTGGACACCTATGGCTTGCGCTCCTAGGTTTGAGCCCGCACCGGCTCTGGTGCGGCGGGCCGCGGGGTGCGAGGGGCGCCGCGCGGAAGCCAGACTGATGTCAACGGAGACGACCATGAGCAGCAGCAACGGAAGGAACGGCAGCGCGGGCTGCCCGGTCCTGACCACGGCCGAGGGAAACCCGGTGGGGATCCAGCAGGCCCTGACCGCCGGGCCGCGCGGGCCGGTCCTGATGCAGGACGTGCAGCTCCTCGAGGAGATGCAGCACTTCAACCGCGAGCGGATCCCGGAGCGCGTGGTGCACGCGAAGGGGTCGGGCGCGTACGGGACGCTGACGGTCACGCGCGACATCACGGCGCACACGCGGGCGGCGCTGTTCGGCGCGGTCGGGAAGAAGACCGAGCTGTTCCTGCGGTTCTCGACGGTGGCGGGGGAGCGGGGCGCGGCGGACGCGGAGCGGGACGTCCGCGGGTTCGCGATCAAGTTCTACACGGAGGAGGGGAACTGGGACCTGGTGGGGAACAACACGCCGGTCTTCTTCGTGCGCGACCCGTTCAAGTTCGCGAACTTCATCCACACGCAGAAGCGCGACCCGAAGACGAACCTGC
>CAYMFP010000030.1:17226-18343 GCA_964389385.1 uncultured Phycisphaeraceae bacterium
CGCAGTGGGACTTCTGGTCGCTCTGCCCCGAGTCGCTGCACCAGGTGACCATCCTCTTCTCCGACCGCGGGCTGCCGCGGAGCTACCGCCACATGAACGGGTACGGGAGCCACACGTACTCGATGACCAACGCCGCGGGCGAGCGCGTCTGGGTGAAGTTCCACTTCAAGACGAGGCAGGGCATCGAGAACCTGATGGACGAGGAGGCCGCGCGGCTCATCGGGGAGGACCGCGAGACGCACCAGCGCGACCTGTTCGAGGCGATCGAGCGCGGCGACTTCCCGAAGTGGACGATGTTCATCCAGGTGATGACGCAGGAGCAGGCCGACGCGTGGTCGGCGCGGACGGGGTGGAACCCGTTCGACCTGACGAAGGTCTGGCCGCACGCGGACTTCCCGCTGATCGAGGTCGGCGAGCTGGAGCTGAACCGCAACCCGGAGAACTACCACGCGGAGGTGGAGCAGAGCGGCTTCAGCCCGTCGGCGATGGTGCCGGGGATCGGGCCGAGCCCGGACCGGATGCTCCAGGCCCGCCTGATGAGCTACGCCGACGCGCAGCGGTACCGCGTGGGCAACAACTTCCAGCAGCTCCCCGTGAACCGCCCGCGGTGCCCGGTGATGAACTACCAGCGCGACGGGGCGATGGCCACGGCCGCGGACTACGGCGGGCGCCCGAACTACTTCCCGAACTCCCGCGAGGGCACGCCGCGCCCGGACGCGGGGTACAAGGACCCGGCGTGGGACCTCGGGCAGGCGGTGGTCGACCGGTACGACTCGACCGTCGACCACGACGACTACACGCAGCCGGGGAACCTCTACCGCCTGCTCGACGACGCGCACCGCGACCGCCTGACGAGCCGCATCGCCGGCGTGCTCGGGCAGGCGCGGCGTGAGGTGCAGATGCGTCAGCTCTGCCACTTCTTCCGCGCCGACGCCGACTACGGGCGCCGCGTGGCGGCGAAGCTCGGCGTCGACGTCGACGCGCTCGGCGAGGCGCTCGGCGGCGCCGCCGGCGAGGCCGCGGGCGTCGCCGCGACGCGCGGGTGACCCGACCCCTCTCCTCCGCCCGCGGCGGCGCGCGCCGTCGCCGCGGGCATTCCGCTCCGCAGACCCCACCC
>CAYMFP010000031.1:0-18167 GCA_964389385.1 uncultured Phycisphaeraceae bacterium
CCAATCCCGCCCGCCTTACCCCACCCGCCCCAGCACCTCCCCCCCCTCGACCTTCACCTCGTACGGTTGCACCCCGGTGTCCGGGTCGTCCGTGTACTCGCCCGTCCGCAGGTCGAACTCCCAGAAGTGCAGGGGGCAGGCGACGCACCCCGCCGCCACGTGCCCCTCCCCGAGCGAGCCCCCCGCGTGGGGGCAGAGGTCGTCGAGCGCGAACCAGCCGTCCTTCGTGTTGAAGACCGCGATCCGCCGCCCCGCGGCCTCCACCGTCCGGCCCTCGCCGAACGGCACCTCGCCCGCCGAGATGACCCGCACGAACTCGCCCACGCCGCTCACCCCACCGAGCCCTCGAGCGAGATCTCCAGCAGCTTCGTCGCCTCCACCGCGAACTCCATCGGCAGCTCGCGGAACACCTCGCGGCAGAACCCGTTGACGATCATCCCGACCGCCTCCTCCTCCGTCAGCCCGCGCTGCCGGAGGTAGAACATCTGGTCCTCGCCGACCTTGCTCGTCGTCGCCTCGTGCTCCGTGTGGGCCGTCGGGTTCGCCGTCTCGATGTACGGGAACGTGTGGGCCCCGCACCGGTTGCCCATGAGCAGCGAGTCGCACTGCGTGTAGTTCCGGGCGTTCTCCGCCCCCTTCATGATCTTCACCAGCCCGCGGTAGGTGTTCTGCCCCTCCTGCGCGCTGATCCCCTTGCTGACGATCGTCGACCGGGTGTTCTTCCCGATGTGGATCATCTTCGTGCCGGTGTCGGCCTGCTGCCGCTGCTTCGTCAGCGCCACCGAGTAGAACTCGCCGATCGACCCGTCCCCCTCGAGCACGCAGCTCGGGTACTTCCAGGTGATCGACGAGCCCGTCTCCACCTGCGTCCAGGAGATGTGGCTGTTCTTCCCGCGGCAGTGCCCGCGCTTCGTCACGAAGTTGTAGATGCCCCCCCGCCCCTCCTCGTCGCCCGGGTACCAGTTCTGGATCGTCGAGTACTTGATCTTCGCGTCGTCCAGCGCCACCAGCTCGACCACCGCGGCGTGGAGCTGGTTCTCGTCCCGCATCGGGGCCGTGCACCCCTCCAGGTACGAGACGCTCGCCCCCTCCTCCGCGACGATCAGCGTCCGCTCGAACTGCCCCGTGTTCTGCGCGTTGATGCGGAAGTACGTGCTCAGCTCCATCGGGCACTTCACGCCCCTGGGCACGAACACGAACGACCCGTCCGTGAACACCGCGCTGTTCAGCGCCGCGTAGAAGTTGTCGCTCGGCGGCACCACCGTGCCCAGGTACTTCCTCAGCAGCTCCGGGTGCTTCTGCGCCGCCTCCGACACCGAGCAGAAGATCACGCCCGCCTTCGCGAGCTCTTCCTTGAACGTCGTCGCCACCGACACGGAATCGAACACCGCGTCCACGGCCACGCCCGCCAGCCGCTTCTGCTCCTCCAGCGGGATCCCCAGCCGGTCGTACGTCTCGAGCAGCTTCGGGTCGACGTCCTCGATCCGCTCGTACTTCGGCGTGTTCTTCGGCGCCGAGTAGTAGCTGATCTTCTGGAAGTCGATCCGCGGGTAGCGGACGTTCGGCCAGGTCGGCTCGACCATCTCCTGCCAGCGGCGGAACGCCTGCAGGCGCCACTCCGTCAGCCACTCCGGCTCGCCCTTCTTCGCCGAGATCGCACGGACGACGTCCTCGTCCAGCCCCGGCGGGAACGTCTCGGCCTCGAGGTCGGTGTAGAAGCCATACTTGTACTTCTGCCCTTCCCAGGCGTCGAGTTCCGGCATCGTGCTCGGCATGGGGCTCTCCGTGAGGACCGTTGAAGGAGCCGATTTTTAGAATCGTTCCAAGCTTTTTTCAACCGTCGCGACTCATTCTCAACACCTTCCCGCTTCCACTCCACCCGCCCCGCGACTTTCCCCCCGATCCCACCCACGATATGGTGCGCGCGCAGGAATGACGCACCCCACGCTCCCAACCGAGCCGCACCGCACCCCACGCTCGGGCGGGGCGCGGCCGCCGCTTGCGCTCGGCGTCCTCTTGGGCCCGCCCTTGGCTTCGATAGACCCTCCCGCGAACGGGGGCATCATCGGGAGGCTGGAGACCTGCGCCATCCGGCTCGAGCACCCGACCGTCTCCCGCACCCACGCCCGCCTCGATCCCCTCGGCGGCGGCTGGATCCTCACCGACCTCGGCAGCCGCCACGGCACCTGGATCAACGGCGCCCGCCTCGCCCCGCACCTCGCCGCCCCGCTCCGCGACGGCGACCGCATCGAGATCGGACCCTGGACCCTGGGCGTCCACATCGGCGACGGCCCCGCCCCGGGGCGCAGCGCGTACATCAGGCTCACCGGCGTCGGCGGCGGGCATTCCAGCGTCCGCCCCGTCTCCCAGGAGGAACTCGGCTCGCTCGCCGAACGCCGGCTCGGCATGCTCCTCGGGGCGGCCGCCCGGCTCTCGGCCGCCGAGACCGAGTCCGCCCTCGCCGAGGCCCTGCTCGGCGTCGTCATCGACGGCGCCGGCTTCCGCCGGGCGGCCCTGGTCCGTGCCGTGGGGGCCGACGCGGCCGAGATCCTCGCCTCCCGCGGCGGCGACGAGGAACTGAACATCAGCCGCTCGCTCATCGCCGCCGCCGCGGAGGGGGGCGTCGTGCGCCTCCAGGACGCCATCGACCTCCGCCAGGCGACGAGCATCATCGGGTCCAACATCTCGGAGGCGCTCTGCGCCCCGGTGTGCATCGGCGGGGAGATCGCCGCCTACCTCTACGCGGACTCCCCCGCGGGAGCGCCCGCCCCCCGGTCGGACGCCGCCGCCTTCTGCGGCGCCGTCGCCCACCTCTGCGGGCTCGCGCTGGCGAACATCCGGCGGGCGGAGATCGAGGACCGCCAGCGCCGGCTCATCCGCGAGATGACGCACGCCCGCGAGGTCCAGCAGCGGCTCGCGCCGGGCGGCGCCGGCGCCTGCGGGCCCGTCCGCTACGCCGCCCACTCCGCCCCCGGCGGGCTCGTGGCCGGCGATCTCATGGGCGTCCTCGACCTCGGCGGCGGACGCGTCGCCGCCTACGTCGGCGACGTATGCGGCAAGGGCGTCGGGCCCGGAATGATCATGGCCTCCGTCCAGGCGCACCTGCACGCCGAGCTCACGGCCGGGCTCTCCCCGGCCGCCGCCATGAACGAGACGAACGCCTACCTCGCCTCGATCTGCCCGCCCGGGGAGTTCTGCACGCTCTTCCTCGCGGTCGTCGACGCCGCCGCGGGGGCGATCGAGTGCGTCGACGCCGGGCACGCCTACGCCGTGCTCGCCGGGGACGGCGGGCCGCCGCGCTGGCTGCGCATCGACGGGGCGCCCCCGCTCGGCGTCGACGCCCGGGCCGAGTACCCGCCGTGCACGCTCCCGGCCGCGCCCGGCTGGCGCCTCGTGCTCTTCAGCGACGGCGTCGTCGAGCAGCCCGGCCCGGGCGGCAGCCCGTTCGGCGTCCGCGGCGTGCTGGAGGCGCTCGCGGCGGGCGGGGACCCCGCCCGCGACGTCGCCGCCCTGCTCACGAGCCTGCAGGTCCACGCCGCCGGCACGCCCCCGGCCGACGACGTCTCCGTCCTCGCCCTCGCCGCCGGGTGAGGCGGCTCAGCCCTTCACGGCCCCGCTCGTCAGCCCGCTCAGGAACTCGCGCTGCATCAGCAGGAACAGCGCCGCCACCGGCGCCACCGAGAGCAGCGTCCCGGCCATCAGCAGCCCGAAGTCCGTCGCGTACAGACCGCGGAGCTGCGCCACCGCCACCGAGAGCGGCTGCTTGTCCGGCGACTGCAGCACGATCTGCGGCCCGATGAAGTTGTTCCAGGTCGCCAGGAACGTGATCATCAGGAACGC
This sequence comes from uncultured Phycisphaeraceae bacterium, assembly GCA_964389385.1. Taxonomy (GTDB): domain Bacteria; phylum Planctomycetota; class Phycisphaerae; order Phycisphaerales; family UBA1924; genus CAYMFP01. The sequence continues at coordinate 3,841 of CAYMFP010000031.1, forward strand.
GCCGGCCATCGGGCGCAGCATCGGCAGCACGAACGTGAAGAACAGCCCCACCTCGCCGCACCCGTCGAGGCGGGCGGCCTGGAGCATCTCCCGCGGCACGCTCTGCAGCGCCGCCTGGCGGAACAGGAAGACGCCGAACGCCGGCGCCAGCGCCGGCAGGATCAGCCCCGCGTGCGTGTCCAGCAGCCCGAGGCGGAACAGCCACTGGTACCCCGGCGCCAGCAGCAGCGGCGCCGGGATCAGCAGCGCGGCGAGCACCAGCCCCGTCGCCCACCGACGCCCGCGGAACTCGAAGCACGCCAGGGCGTACCCCCCGGCCGCGCAGCACAGCGTCGCCAGCAGCGCCGTCGCCGAAGCGAGGAAGACACTGTTCGCCAGCGCCCGCCCCATGCCCACGTCGGCCAGGCGCGCGAAGTTGTCGAGCGTCACCCCGTCCCAGTCCACCCCGAGGAAGCCCTTCCCCCGCGGCAGGAACACGCCCCTGAAGAACGTCTCCCGCGTCTTCAGCGCGGACGTCAGGAGGTACAGGAACGGCGTGAGCGTCAGCCCCGCGAAGACCGCGAGCACCGCGTACGTCCCCGCCGTGAGCGCCCGGCGGGCGAGCGGATTCCCCGCGGCGACGGCCGCGACCCGGTGCTGGCTCATGCCCGGCCCTCCCGCAGCAGCGCCCGGGCGAGCACGCCCGCGACGACGAGCATGATCGCCAGCACCCAGCCGATGGCGCTCGCGTACCCGAGGTCGCGCGTCTCGAACCCCGTCAGGTACAGGTAGCTCACGATCGTCAGCGCCCGGTCGTTCGGCCCGCTCCCCAGGTAGAGCAGGTACGGCAGCTCGAAGAGCTGCAGCGAGCCGATCACGCTCAGCAGCACCACGAACCCCGCCACCGGCCGGATCGCCGGCAGCGTCACGTTCAGGAACCGCTGCCACGGCCCCGCCCCGTCGATCATCGCCGCCTCGACCTGGTCCGCCTCGACGTTCTGCAGCGCCGCCAGGAAGTAGACCATCTGGAACCCGACGTACATCCAGAACGTCGCGACCACCAGCGTCAGCATCACGTGGTCGTTCACCCAGTCGAAGTCCAGCCGCCAGTCCTCGAAGAGCCCGTGCAGCGCCACGTTCACCAGCCCGTTCTGCTTCGAGAAGCCGACGAACGCGAGCTGGGCCACGAACACCAGCCCCACGAGCTGCGGGCTGAAGAAGACCAGCCGGAAGAACGCCCGCCCCCTCAGCCCGGGCCGGTTCAGCAGCAGCGCCAGCCCGAGCCCCACCGGGATCTGCGTGCAGACCGAGCCGAGCGTGAACAGCATGGTGTTCCGCACCGCCGTCCAGAACCGCGGGTCGCCGAGCAGGAACCGGAAGTTCCGCGTCCCGACGAACTCCGTCGCCTCCGGCCCGAACGTCTGCTGCATCGACAGCACGACCGAGTGCGCCAGCGGGTACAGCACGAACGTCGCGAACACCAGCACGAACGGCGCGAGGAACGCCCACGGCGCCCACCCGGGCACCAGCGCGTTCCGGCGCCGCCTCGCCCCCCGGGCCTCGGCCGTCCGCACGCCGCCGATGGAAGCCGCGACGCTCGTCATGCCCCCTCCTCCGGCGCCGCGCCGTCCGCCGGGTCCGGCGCGGCCGAACGCCCGCCCAGGAACACGCTCCGCTCGAGCTCGCGCGCCAGCAGCCGGTCCTTCTCCTTCAGCACCCGCCGCGCCTGCTCCCGGATCTCCTCCCGGCTGGCCCCGCCCACCGCCTCGATCCAGTTCCGGACGTCCAGCGTCGCGTTGATGAGCTGCTCCACCCCCGCCCGCCGCAGCGGGTGGCTGTCGCGCATCGGCACCTCGCCCGCCAGCTCGATGTACATCCGCCCCTTCGCCTGCCCGCTGAAGTACGGGTCCGGCCGGTCGTAGATCGGGCTGTCCCAGTGCTCCTTCACGGGCGTGACGATGTCGCTCTCCAGGAACAGCTCCTCCGCGAGGTCCGCGGAGGTGTACAGGTGCAGCGCGAACGCCCAGAGTTCATCGAAGCCCTCGGCCGTCTTCGGGATCCCGAGCATCGTCCCCCCCCACACGCTCGTCCGGCGCCCCCCCGGCTCCCACGCCGGCAGCGGCATCAGCTTGACCTTGCCCGCCATCTCCGGCATGTCGTTCTTCCACGTCCGGCAGAGCCAGTCCGGCATCAGCCCCGCCACCACCCGCCCCTGCGTCCGCTGCTGGTACCCCGAGGCGTTCCACTCCTGCACGTCCTCGGCGAGCCGCGCCGGCCCCGCCGACCACCGCGCCAGCCGCGCCACGACCTCCACCACCGGATCCGACGACAGGCTCGGCCCGTGCTCGTCGAACAGCCGCCCCCCCGCCTGGAGCACGTACACCTCGATCTGATCCGCGAACGCGTGGTTCGGCCAGAACGAGATCAGGCGCCGGTCCGGCAGCCCGTCCCCGTTCTCGTCCGCCATCAGCGGCGCCATCACGCGCTCGAAGTCGTCCCACGTCTCGATCTCCGAGACGTCGATCCCCGCCCCCTCCACGAGGTCCGCCCGGTACGCCAGCATCACCGGGTGCACGTCGTGCGGCAGGCCGAAGATCCGCCCCTCCCGCGTCCACGGCGAGAACGACGGCCCGTTGATCGCCTCCAGCAGCCCCTCCGCCCGGAGCCGCTCCGTCAGGTCCCGGAACCCCACCGTCTCGATCGGGCCCGCGAACACCGCCGGGATCAGCGTCCGCTCCACCTCGATCAGGTCCGCCGTCGGCAGGTTCCCCAGGAACCCGCTGAGCATCCGCGGACGCAGGGCCTCCGTCCCCAGCAGCACCGTGCGCACGTCCGGGTCGCGCTGCCGGTTCCACTCCGCGATGATCGGCGCGTACGTCAGCTCGTGGTCCCGCGCGAAGAGCCACATCGTCCGGGCCTCCGGCGGAGGCGTCGCCGTCACCGCCAGATAACCCGCCGACCCCGCCGCCAGCACCGCCAGCACCCCGAGGGCCGGGGACACCGCGGCCGCCCAGGGCGGCAGCCGGTCTGCGAACCCCTCGAACATGCGCACGCTCGGACCTCCCGGGGGGCGGGCGCCGGAGCCCGCGACCGGGGAGTTTAACAAATGCCCGGCGGCGGCGGGCCGCCCCCGGCGGGCCTCACCCGAAAATCCCGAGCTGGCTCTTCATCAGCACCGGCTCCGTCACCGGGTGCTCCACGTCGATCCGGTAATCCCCCGACCAGCAGGCCGTGCAGTAGTCCGCCGCCGGGCGTTCCATCACGCTGAGCAGCCCCTCCAGGCTCAGGTACGCCAGCGAGTCGACCTCCAGGAACTCGCGGATCTCCTCGACCGTCTTCTCGTGCGCGATGAGCTGCTCCCGCGTCGCGAAGTCCACCCCGAAGTAGCACGGGTTCTTGATCGGCGGGCACGAGATCCGCACGTGGATCTCCGCCGCCCCCGCGTCGCGGATCTGCCGCATCTTCTCCCGCGTCGTCGTCCCCCGCACGATCGAGTCGTCCACGATCACGATCCGCCGCCCCCGCACGATCTCCGTGATCACGTTGAGCTTCAGCCGCACCGCCGTCCGCCGCTCCTCGGCCGTCGGCTTGATGAACGTCCGCCCCACGTACCGGTTCGGGACGATCCCCTCGCGGTACGGGATCCCGCTCCGCGCCGCGTACCCGCTCGCCGCCGACCGCCCCGAGTCCGGCATCGGCATGACGTAGTCCGCGTCCACCGGCGCCTCCTCCGCCAGCTTCGCCCCCATCGCCTCCCGCGCCGTCTGCACGTTCTGCCCGAAGACGACGCTCGCCGGGCTCGCGAAGTACACGTGCTCGAACGCGCACATCGCCCGCCGCTCCGCCGGCTCCGAGTACCGCCGGCTCGACACGCCCTCGTCCGAGATCGTCACGATCTCCCCCGGCTCCACCTCGCGCAGGTACTTCGCCCCCAGCACCTCGAGCGCCACCGTCTCGCTCGCCACCGCGTGCTCCCCCGTCTCCAGCCGCCCGATCACCAGCGGACGCCAGCCCCACGGGTCCCGGGCCGCCTCGATCCGGTCCGGGAACAGGAACAGCGCGCTGAACGCCCCCTGCAGCCGCCGCAGCATCGCCGCCAGCGGGTCCGGCGTCTGCCGCTGCTCCGGCGAGGCCAGCAGGTGGATCATCACCTCCGTGTCGCTCGTCGTGTGGAAGATGTGCCCACGCTGGCTGAACGCCAGCCGCAGCGCGTTCCCGTTCACCAGGTTCCCGTTGTGCGCCACCGCCACCTGGCCGTCCGCGTACGTCTCGATCAGCGGCTGCGCGTTGCAGGCGATGCTGCCCCCGGTCGTCGAGTACCGGTTGTGCCCGATGGACCCCGTCCCCACGCCCCGCCGCACCATCTCGCCCAGCGCGTTCAGGTGGTGCCGGTTGAACACCTCCGGCACCAGCCCCATCCCCACGTGCCCGTCGATCCGGACCCCGTCCGTCGACGCGATCCCCGCGGACTCCTGCCCCCGGTGCTGCTGCGCGTACAGCCCCGTGTACACCAGGTGCGCCGAGCGCGGGTGCCCCCACACACCCATCACCCCGCACTTCTCCTTTTTCTCGTAGTCCACCCGGACGGCGTTCGCCGGAAGCTGCGGCAGCGACAGACGGCTCATCCCGAAGCGTAGGTCGCGTCCCGCCGCGCCCGGGCCCCGAACGCGCCCCGGGCGATCGCCCCTACCCCGCGCCGTACACCGCCCCGACGTCGTCCCCGAGCACCACCTCCCCGTTCGCCACCCGCTTCAGGGCCGCGATCACCGCATCCGGGCCGTCCTGCTTGCTGATGTAGCCCCACGCCCCCGCGTCCAACGCCCGGTCGATGAGTTCGCGCCGCACGTGCCCCGTGAACATGACCACCCGGCACGACGGCCGCACCCGCGCCAGCTCCGCCACCGCCGCGAACGGGTCCGGCCCGGGCATGTCGATGTCCACCAGCGCCGCGTCCGCCTCCAGGCGCACCGCCTGCGCGACGAGCCCCGCCGCCGTGTCGAGCACCGCCGCGCACGAAAACCCGTCCTCCGAGTCCAGCCGCAGACGCAGCGCCTCGCACACGTGCGGGTTGTCGTCCACGCACAGCACCCGCAGCGTGCCCGAGCCCCAGGCGCCCATTCCCCCCGACGCACCGCTCCCCGCCCCGCCGGCCGCCCCGCCCTCGCCTCCCCCCAGCCCGCTGCCGGCAGAGCCCCCCCGCTCCCCGCCGACGCCTCCGCTCCCCTCGCCGACGCCGCCCCCGGCCCCGCCGTGCTCGGCGTCCGCCCCCAGCGTCCGCCCGACCCCGCCCCTCCGCCAACCAATCACTTCCCGGCGTCCCACGCCCCATCTCCTTCCGGCGCCCTGCCAACGGCCGCCCGCGCCGACCCGAACCCCCCGGAGGCGCCCCGCGGTCTCGTGATACAAAGAAGTTCGAGACATCGCCGTCGCACCTCCTGCGTGATCTCCCTCCGTCCGGACCTCCGGTCCGCACGGCCGACGCCGCGCCGCCCCCCGTCCGATAACCGCTCCGACCCGCGGAGCCCAGCTCGCGTCCTGCTCCCGATTCGTCGCTCCCCGCCCCGCTTGGCGCACCCCGGCCGGGAGTTGCACGCCCGTCACGGGCACTTTCCCCCGAACCTCATCGGGGAGTCGCCCGCGCTACCCCCAGTCAGAGGCCCCCGCCGTCCGTGCGGACCTCTTGCCGAGCAAGCGACAAAGGTCAGTGTAACCCACGCAGAGGCGTTTGCCTCACTCGGGAGACGCCCCCAGACGCCGCCGTTCCGGCTTGACGCTCCACCCCGCCCCTCCTTCAATCGCCCCCTCACCGGGCGCCGTGCCCGGACCGGACGCAGACCGAAGCCTCGGCCCCCTGCCCGGTCGCTGAACCCAGCAGCACCCCGGATCTCCGATTCCGGGGACGGATGAAAGGTTCTGTCCCATGGCCAACTACACCGGCCCCAAGGTCCGTCTGTCCCGCCGCGTCGGCGTCCCGATCGCCGACATCCCCAAGCACACCTCCAAGCGGCAGCTCAACCCGCCGGGCATGCACGGCTACCGCGGGCGTCGCCTCCGCGACTACGGCATCCGCCTCCAGGAAAAGCAGAAGCTCCGCTACCACTACAACATCGCCGAGAAGCAGTTCCGCCGCACGCTCGAGGAGGCCTCCCGCCGCCCCGGCAACACCGGCGAGGTCCTCCTCCAGCTCCTCGAGCGCCGCCTCGACAACGTCGTCCGCCGCACCGGCATGGCCCGCACGATCTGGGCGGCCCGCCAGATGGTCGCCCACGGGCACGTCCTCGTGAACGGCCGCAAGACCGACCGCCCCTCCTTCTCCGTCTCCGTCGGCGACGTCATCACCGTCAAGCCGAAGATCGAGAAGCTCGCCCGCGAGCACATGGAGTCCCTCGCCGGGCACGAGATCCCCGGCTGGCTCGACTTCAACCCCTCCGAACTCAAGACGCGCGTCGTCGCCCTCCCCACCTCGGACCAGATCCCCTTCGACGTCAACGCGAACCTGATCGTCGAGTTCTACCGGTAGTCTTCCTCGGGAGGACGCGGCCGATCGCCGCTCCTTCCTCCGACGCACCCGGAACCACCGGCGGCCGCCCTCCAGGGCGGCCGCTGTCTTTTCCAGCCCCCCGCCCCGACGCGGGGGAGACCGCCCGTTCGCCGGGGCGCGGTCCTGCGGAGCGAGCCCAGCGCCGGGACCGAAGCCCCCGCCGAAAGACCCCGTCGCACCGGAGAGCGGAATCACCCCTTGCCCCGCCTCCGCCGCGCGCACCACCCTGCCCCCTCCCCTACCATTGCCCCCACTCTGGAATGCGCGGGACGCCCCCGTGCGCGGACGGCCCACCGGACGAGCCCATGCTGAAGTTTCTCCGCAAGTACCAGCTCATCCTCCTCGCCATCGGCGGCTCCCTGCTCATGGTCGCCTTCACGATCGAGCCGCTGCTCCGGCAGTTCGGCCCGAACCGGCGCGAGGAGAAGGTCGCCGAACTCGCGGCCGACCGCGAGAAGGTCACCTACGCCGAGCTGCTGCAGGCCCGGGCCGACGTCAAGTTCCTCCAGCCCTTCTACCAGGTGTACTCCATCACCGGCGTGCTCCCCCAGCTCGCCGCGGGCGACGACGAGGCCGCGTACCACTGGCTCCTCCTCACCCGCGAGGCCGACCAGGGCGGCTACGTCGGCGGCGCCGAGGACGGGCGGGACCTCATCCCCGAACTCGCCCGGCAGATGGCCCAGCTCGAGATGAACGAACGCCTGCGGCAGAACCCGCTCCAGGCGATGCTGCTGCTCCAGCAGCCCGGCGGGCGCCAGCAGATCGAGCAACAGATCCAGGAGGCCGCCGACCAGATCACGCAGCAGGCGCCCCAGATCATCCAGGCCCTCGCCCGCGACGCCCGCATGGCGCCGGAGGAAGGGCTCCACGCCCTCGCCCGCCTCCGCGCCGTCACCCGCATGGCGCTGGCGTACTACTCCGCGCCCCGCCTCTCCCGCCCGCGGGCCGTCGAACTCGCCCGACGCGATCTCGACAGCGCGCTGGCCGACGCCCTCGTGCTCCAGCCCGCGGCCGTCGACGCCGGCCCCGCCCCGACCGACGAGGAACTCGAGGCCCACTGGCGCGCCCACGCGGACGTCCAGGCCGGCGACACCGAGGCGAACCCCTTCGGCTTCGGCTACCGCCTCCCCGACCGCCTCCGCCTCGCCTACCTGCACCTGGACCGGGCCGCCATCGAGCAGGCCGTCCGCCCCGCCAGCCTCGACGTCCGCCGCCGCTACACGGAGGCCCGCGACCGCTACCCCGGCACCTTCGAAGAAGAGCGTCCGCGGGTCGAGGCCGCCATCCGCGGCGAGAAGGTCACCGAGATCCTCGAGGAGGCGACGCGCCTCATCCAGGGCGCCGTCTTCGCCGCCCGCAACCGCCTCCCCGAGCAGGGCCGGTTCGTCGAACTCCCGGAGAACTGGGACGAGACCCGCCCCACGCTCGACGGCATCGCCGAGCGCGTCGTCGACCAGCTCCGCGAGCGTTACGGGCCGGAGATCCCGCGCCCCGAGGTGATCCGCCGCGAGTCCTCCTGGCTCACCGCGCAGGACCTCGCCCGCCTCCCCGGCATCGGCCAGTCCGAGATCCGCTTCGGCGCCAACCCCGTCCCCTTCCCCGCCATCCTCGGCACCATCCGCGAGATCAACCCCGACGGGCCGCTCCCGATCCAGGAGGGCGTCCCCTTCGTCGATCCCCCGGCGATCGACCCCGCCACCGGCGACCGCTACTTCTTCACGGTCCTCGGCACCCGCCGCGCCGGCCCCGCGGACACGCTCGCCGAGGTCCGCACGGCCGTCGAACGCGACCTCCGGGCCCTCCGCGGCTACGAGGCCCTGCTCGCACGCCGCGACGAACTCGCCGCCGCCGCGGAGGGCGGGCTCGAAGCCGCCGCCGCCGGGCTGAACCCCGAGGGCGTCGTCACCGCCGCCGACCTGCTCGTCTCGCCCGTCGAGGTCCGCCCCGCGGCCGGCGGCATGCCCCCGCCCCAGGCCCTCCAGGCCCCGGACGTGCGCTCCGCGATCGTCGACGCCGCCCGGCAGCTCCCCTCCGACGCCGAGGAGCCGGCGGTCGTCGCCGCCGAGGTGCCCGCCGCGCGATCGCTCGTCATCGCCCGCGTGCGGCAGTTCCGCCCGCTCACCGAGGAACGCTACCGCAGCCTCGGCCAGGTCGCGGCCCAGCGCGAGGTCATCGAGTCCCTCCGCGGCCTGTTCGACGAGCGGCACCCCTTCTCGTTCGAGGCCCTCGCCGACCGGCACAAGCTCAAGATCCTCGACGAGTCCTGAGCCCGCGGGGCATCCGCGCTAGACCCGCTGCCGCATCCACCCACCGTGGAGGAATCTTCCGAAGAAGATCCCTCCGCGGAGCAGCAGCTCCACGCACATCGCGATCCACAGCCCGCGCAGCCCCCAGCTCACCCCCGACGCGTCGGGCAGGTCCCACCATCCCCACGCCTCGCCCCACGCCGGCAGGCGGCTGCACACCAGCACCAGCGGCAGCCGCACCGCGTAGGTGGTGATCCACGTGATCGCCATCACCACGCGCACGTCGCCCGCCCCCCGCATCGCCTGCCGCGTGATGATCGCCAGCGCGAACGGCACCTGCACCAGCCCGATCACGAACACCAGGAACGGCGCGTTCTCCAGGTGCGCCTCCTGCTTGCTCAGCAGCCCGACGAGTTCCTCGTTGAAGAGGGCGAACGCGAGGCCCATCAGCCCCATCAGCGTGGTGCCGATCACCGTGCACCGCCACACCGCCCGCTTCGCCAGGTCCGGCCGCCCCGCCCCCAGGTACTGCCCCGCCAGCGTCGCCGCGGCCGTCCCCATCGCGAACCCCGGCAGGAAGCTGAAGCTCTCGATCCGGATCGCGATGATGTGGCTGCCGATCAGCCCCGCCCCCAGCCCGCCGACGATCACCATCAGGATGAAGTTGCCCGCCCACATCCCCGCCGTCTCGGCGAAGTTCGGGATGCTCAGGCGCTGGAGCCGCCACACCGTCACCTTGTGCGGGCGCAGACGCCGCGCCCGCAGGCGGATGCCCCATGTCCCGCTCATCGCCATGCCCAGCACGATCAACGCCCCGGAGATGTCCCCCGCGACCGTCCCGATCGCGATCCCCGCCACCCCGAGCCGCACCGGCGACGGGTTCGCCAGCAGCGTCCCGCCGAGCCACTCCGGCAGCCGGATGTCCGCCCCGCAGAGCAGCCAGCTCACGACGATGTTCACCACGTTCCGCGCCGCCATGGCGTAGAGCGGGCGGATGTTGTCCCCCGCTCCCCGGGCGCAGGCGACCAGCACGAACAGCGCGCTCGCCGCCGGCGTCCCCCAGGCGATCACGAACAGGTACGTCGAGAACAGCCGGCGCGCGTCCTCGCTCAGGTTCAGCACCCCGCCGATGAACGGCGCCAGCACCGCCACCACGATCCCCACCAGCGCCCCGAGCCCCATCGCCACCGTCAGCGACTGCCCCAGCACCGCGTTCGCCTGGGCCATGCGCCCCGCGCCCATCGCCCGGCTGATCATCGCCGTCGCCCCCACGCCGACGGCCATGATCACCAGCCCGATGAACCACATCATGTAGCTGGCGCCGCCGATCGCGTCCGTCGCCGGCGTCCCGTTCGGGAGCTGTGCCGCCAGCAGCGTGTCCGTCAGCCCGACCCCCGAGTTCAGGAAGCTCTCCAGCATCACCGGCCAGGAGAGCACCCAGAGCGCGCCCCACATCGTCTTCCCCGCCAGCCGGCCGCTCCGGAACGTCCCGTCCGGGTTGAGGCCCCGGACGCGCCTCGCCTCCCGCACGGGCGCGCCGCTCCACGGCTGGTCGCCCTCGCTCAGCGCGTCCACCTCCCCCTCGGGCATCGGCTCCAGAACCGGGACCGGCAGCGCCGCCGGATCCCCGCTCCCGTCCGGCGTCTCCGCCCCGACCGGGCGGTCCCAGATGTCGCCGTCCTCGCCGGCCGGCCACTCGCGTTGATCGTCGGGCATGCAGTCTCGCGCGAAAGAGCGGATGCTAGCCCGGCGCCGGCGGGCGGCCGGCATCCCCCGCGCGCGGCGGGATCCTCCCCGCCTCGCCGTCAGGAGAAATCGAAGGAGAAGAAGTACGCCCCGCCGTACATCGGCCACTGCACGCGGCAGCGGTACCCCGTGAACCGCGAGGGGTCCCACGCGAGCTGCCGGAACAGCGTCGCGGTGAGATCCCCGTGTCTCGGGGAAGCCTCGAGCCCCGCGCGCATCGGGTCCGGCAGACGCTCGATCGGCGGCGTCCCGGGGAGCCGGTCGAGCCAGTTGTCCGGCAGCCCCTGCTCCAGTGTCGGGCCCCACAGGTACAGCCCCAGGTCCGGCTCGCGATCCCCCGCCCACTCGCGGTCGACCCACACGTCCAGGATCAGCAGGCCGACCGGGTCCCGCACCATCGCCCCGGACTCCAGCCGCCACGGGGGCGCCTTCCGCGGGTTATGCCCCGCGGCCCGCGTCTCGTGCGCCACGACCACGTCCACCGGGTCCGTGCTCCCGGCGTCGATCACGTGCCGCACCCGGTCCCCCTCGCCGCGCGACGCGACCAGCGGGGGCGGCGAGGTCGAGAACTCCTCCAGCACCGCCCCGCCCGTCAGGGAGCCGCCGCTCGCGCCCCGGAAGACCGCCGGCGCGTCCCCGAGAATGCGGGAGTTGCCGACCATCCCGACGTGCATCGGCTTCGCCCACGGCAGCGAGCGGCACCCCAGGAGCGCCCGCGCGTGCGCATGGTCCAGCATCTCGGGCGCCGCCGTGCTCGGGCGGAAGATGTTGATGTCCGCCCGAACGCCGATCTCGCGCCCGAGCAGCTCGGCCGCGGCCCGCGCCAGCCCCCGCCGCCGGGCCTCCCGCTCCGCGTCGCCGTTCTGCGTCTCCTCGTCCGCGGGGCTCGCCTCGAGCCGCCGCACGACCCGGGCCTTGTTCCCGCCGAGCGTCTCGATGATCTCGAGCAGGTCCAGCACGGCCGATCGCAGCCCCTGGACCAGACTCCCCGCCACGCCCGCCCGCTCGCACGCGTCCACGAACGAGAGCAGTCCCTTGCCCCCGGGCGCCCGGCGCAGGATCTCGGCGGTCTCCCCCTCGTCGCGGGCGAGCCTGGCGACGCGGTACGTCGTCACACGGTCCAGATCGAGCACGCGGGCGAGTTCGGCGTCGCTGGAGACCGGCCCCGGCAGGGTGGCGAGCACCGCGGCCGCCCGGGTCTTCACGCGGGTGAGCGCCCGAGCAAGGGCGTCGCGCTCAGCGGCGTTCAGCGGGTCGGCGAGCGGTGAGAGCGGCGGCCTCCCGGTCCGGGGGCGTTCGGCCACGCGTTCACCAGCAGGCTCGTGCATCTCGTCTCCCGCGCTTCTGAGAAATGCCTTGGCCCCCCACGTGGGGCGAACATATTCATACTCGAACGCCGCCCGCGCTGCGCAGAAGCGAAGACATACCCCCTGTTCAGGCCACTCACGAGATCTTGGCGAGCGGCGACAGATCAGGCAAGGTCGAAGGCGAAGTAGTACCCGCCGCCGTACAGCGGCACGGGCGTGCGGCATCGGAAACCAACGAACCGCTCCGGATCCCATCCGAGGCGGGTGAACAAATCCCACGTGAGTTCCGCGTGCCGTGGCCAGAGATCGACGCTCGCGGCCGCCGGGCTCGCGAGCCGCTCCATCTCCGGCGCATGCGGGAGGCGGTCGAGCCAGTGGTCGGAGAGCCCCTGGTCGAGGCCCGGGCTCCATTGGTACAGCCCGAGGTCCGGCTCCCGGTCGCCGAGCCAGCCGCGGTCCACCCAGACATCGAGGACGAGGGCGCCCGTCGGATCGCGGACCAGCGCGCCGGACTCGAGCCGGGGCGGGTCCTCCTCCTTCGGGTCCCGGCACGAGGCGCGGCTCTCGTGCGCGACGACGACGTCGACCGGCGTTCCGCCGCCCGCGTCGATCACGTGCCGCACCCGGTCCCCCTCGCCGCGCGACGCGACCAGCGGAGGCGGCGATGTTGAGAACGCCTCCAGCACCGCGCCCCCGTCGAGGGAAGCACGCCCCACGGCCCGGTGCCCGGCGGGCGCGTCCTGCTCGCGCCGCAGCACGCGCCCGACCATCCCGATGTGCAGCGGCATCGCGCCCGCCCGGGACCGGCAGCCGATCAGGGCACGGGCGTGCGCGAAGTCGAGCATGCCGTTTTGCTCCGGGCTCGGCCGGAAAACGTTGATGTCCGCCCGGAATCCCACCTCGCGCCCGAGGATGGCCGCCATGTCCCGGTAGACCGCCGCGCGGTTCTCCTCGTCGGCGACGCCGCCGGCGCGGGGCGCGACGGCGCCCGCGTGGACGGCCAGGCGCCGCTCGACCGCGGACTTGTTGCCGCCCAGTTCGGAGAGGACGGCGTCGTAGGCGGCCGTCGCGTCCGACAGCTCCTCGACGAGGCGGCGGGGGACGCCGATGCCGGCGCAGGCGTCGGCGAACGCCCGCACGCCCCGTACGCCGGGCGCTCGCTTCAGCAGTTCGTGGAGGTCCTCTCCGCCGCGGGCGAGGCGGACGACGCGGTGCGTCGTCACCCGGTCCAGCCCGAGCCGGCGGGCCAGCCCCGAGTCACTGGACGTGTCGCTCGGGAGGGTGGCGAGCACGGCCGCGACGCGGCCGCGGAGGCGGTCCATGACGTAGCGCAGCCTCTCGCGGTCGGCGTCGCTCAACGCTTCCCGGTGGGGGCGGGGCGGGCGGCCGCTGCGGCGCGGCGGCGGCGCTGCAGCGGACACGGGTGATGCTTCTCGTTTTTGCGGCATTGCTGTTGACGATCGCCCCATCCTACGCCATCTTGTTCTCAGAAACAACATCGTTCTGGGAACAGCAACCGGTTAGACGTCGGATAGCTTGGCAGCCCCGGAGGGAACATGCACCGTCTCGGAACCATCCTCATGCTCGCCGTCCCCGCCGCTGCGGCCGTGGGGCAGCCGTTGACCACGCTCCGGTTCGACATGCCGGAGAACATCGGGGTGCACGGGCTCCAGTGGACGCAGGACTACCTCGTCGAGCCGATCGACGGCATGATCGTGGGCGCCCGGCTGGTCGTGAACTTCGACACGGACCGCGGCATCCCGTTCCACGACGCCGCCGACATCCTGTTCCAGCACCAGTTGCCGACCGATCCGGTACCGTTCTGGAATGTCCGGGGGAGCGACCTCGGGTGGTCCGGGACCGGGCAGTTCGCGGGCGCGATCTCGACCGACGCGTTCAACGGGCAGCGCCTGCTCTATGACCCGGGGGCGTTGTTCGTCTTCTGGTTCGGACGGATCGTGAGCGACAACGAGGTGAACCAGGCCCTCGGCGGGATGCTCACCGATTCGTACTGGGAGTTCGACATCCGGGTCGTGCCCGCGCCGGGCTCGCTGGGCGTCGTCGGAAGTGCGATGCTGCTCGCGGCCCGCCGCCGGCGCTGAACGGCTCTCCCGCGGCCCCGACCCTGCCGCGGATCTCCGCCCAGGCGGACTTTCTGAGGGTTCGCCCGGGCTTTCGTTCCCGCGTCAGCCCGCCAGGAGCGCGTCGAGCAGCTCCGGGATCCCCTTGCCGTGCGTGGCGACCGTCTCGAAGACGGGGCGGCGGCCGGCGATCTCGCGGAGGTCGCGCATCAGCTCGTTCTGCCCGGGGTGGTCAGCCTTGTTGCAGACGAAGACGTCGGCGATCTCGAGGATGCCGGCCTTGTCCATCTGCACGGCGTCCCCCATGCCCGGCGTGAGCACGACCACGGTCTTGTCGACGTGCTCGCGGATGCGGGTCTCGTTCTGCCCGGCGCCGACGGTCTCGACGAAGAGCGTCTCGTACGGCGCTCCGCCCCCCACCCCGCCC
>CAYMFP010000032.1:0-4884 GCA_964389385.1 uncultured Phycisphaeraceae bacterium
GGGGGGGGGTGGGGTGGGGTGGGGTCAGACGAAGTTGTCGTGGGCGAGGGCCTTGGCGAGCCGCGGGTCCTTCATGGGGATGAGGGGGGCGGCGGCGAGGCGGCGGACGACGAGCCCGAGGAAGAGGGAGACGAGGCCGGCGACGGCGACGACGTCGAGCCACCAGCTCGCGGGCCCGGGGACGTCCTGGGGGGCGAGCCCGGCGTGGACCATGGGGCGGATGATCCAGACGAAGTCGAGGACGCAGAAGAAGAGGATCCAGACGGAGATCGCCATGAGGGCGAGGGTGGATCGCTTGGTGAGGCGGGTGACGAGGAGGAAGAAGGGGACGATGAAGTGCCCGACGACGAGGAGGGCGCTGAGGACCTGCCACCCGCCGCTCTTGCGGTAGAGGTAGTAGGCGGTTTCCTCGGGGATGTTGGAGTACCAGATGAGGAAGTACTGGCTGAAGGCGATGTAGGCCCAGAAGACGACGAAGGCGAAGACGAGCTTGCCGAGGTCGTGGAAGTGCTCCGCGGTGACGAGGCCGTTGAGGCGTCCGACGATGCGGAGGGCCCCGGCGAGGACGGCGGTGAGGGAGAGGGCGGCGAGGGCGCAGATGGAGAAGAAGTAGACGCCCCACATGGTGCTGAAGAAGCGATAGTCCATGCTCATGAGGTAGTCGAAGCCGGCGAAGGCGACGGTGAGGGCGAAGACGAGCATGCCCCAGCCGCTGGTGCGGCGCATCTGCCGGGTGAGCGTGCGGTCGCCGGTCGTGTCCTGCTCGCGGGAGAGGGCGACGAGGCGGGCGGAGAGGTAGAGCCAGCAGGCGGCGTAGATGAGGAAGCGGACGATGAAGAAGCCGATGTTGAGGTAGGGGGCCTTGACCTCGAGGAGATGGTTCGGCTCGGCGCCGATCCAGCTCAGGAGGACGCCGTCGAAGAGGAGCTCGACCGCGAGCATGGGGATGAGCAGCGCGACGGCGAAGGGCATCTGCGCGGCGACGGCCTCCATGACGCGGCGGAGCGTCACCGACCAGTGGGCGTTGAGGAGCTGGAAGAGCATCAGGAAGAAGAGGGAGCCGAGGCAGCAGGAGAGGACGAAGAAGGCGCCGACGGAGTAGGCCGCGACGGCGTGGCGCAGGCCGACGGCGGGAGCGCCGGCGAGCCCGCCGTTGATGAAGATGCCGAGGAACGTCGCGACGAGGAGGACGGCCCCGGCGATGAGCAGCGGGCGGACCCACCGCGCGGCGGTGGCGCCGGGGAGGTTGACGTTGTCGGCGACGAGCGCGGGGTGGCGCTCGAGCCCGTCGAGGTACCGCTGGTACATCTCGTCGGTCATGACCGGGCCGTAGAGCTTCTTCTGGCGGCGCGGGATGTCGGTGGTGTACTGGCTCACGACGCGCCTCCGTTCTCTCCGGCGGCCGGCTGATCGGCGGGCTGGTTCTGTCCGTCCGGGGCGTCCTGCCCGGGCTCGGGTGGCTGGGCGTCGCCGGCGGGCTGGTCGGGGGTGGCGGCCTCGCCGGCGGCCGGGGCGGGCGCTGCCTGCGGGAGCGAGCGGGCCTGCTCGAGGCGCTGGCGGACGGCGGGGTCGGCGACGTCCTCGATGGAGGCGTTGGAGGCGGCCTGGAGGGCGCGGACGTAGGCGACGACGGCCCAGGCGTCCATCTGGTCGAGGGCGTGCCGGTAGCCGGGCATGCGCTTGGTGCGGTTGTCGCCCTCGCCGACGCCGTTGAGGACGACGTGGAAGAGGTAGCCGTCCTTGCCCTGCATCTGGGAGCGGTCGGTGTACGGCGCGCCGGTGATGTTGGCGGGGGCGTACGACCAGCGGAGGCCGACGGTGCCGCGCCCGTCGCCGCCGTAGCCGTGGCAGACGGCGCAGTAGATGTTGAACCGCTCGCGCCCGCGCTCGATGAGTTCGGGGGTCACCGCGACGGGGATCGCGTCGACCCACTCGACGGCGGCGAGGTCGTCGCCGGCGGAGCCGGGGGCGCCGCCGCGGGTGCCGCGGTAGATCTCGTCCGACTCCTGGAGGAGCTGGGCGCGCTGGAGCATGAAGCTCGCGGCCCAGGGCTCGTCGGCGTGGGCGAGGGCGTTGAAGGAAGCCCGGCCGTAGGCGACGGCGCCGTCCGGGGGGAGGCGCTGGGTGCGTCCGTCCGGGAAGAGGTCGGTCGCCTCCTGGGGGTCCCAGCGCGGCTGGTCGTCCATGTCCGGGAGGAACTGACGCGGGGGGGCGTCGGTCCGGTCCCCGCGGCATCCGGCCGCGCCCGCCCCGAGCGCCGCGGCCGCGAGGGCGAGGGCGAGGGAGGCGGCGCGGGCGCCGGCGGCGCTCTGGTTCACGCGGTGGGGCATGCTCAGTCTTCTTCCTCGACGAGGTCGATCTCGGCGCCGCCGGTGGACTCCAGCAGGGCGCGGGTGGCCTCGGGGTCGAACTTCGGGTCGTTGGCCTGGATGGCGATGATGAACCGGTCGTCGGAGACCTTCAGGAACCGCTCGTGCCCGAACAGCGGGTGGTTCCAGCGGGGCAGCCCGTTGAGGGCGAGCATGCCGATGAGGGCGGCGAAGGCCGCGGGGAGCACGCCCATCTCGAACATGACGGGGACGAACTGCTCCCAGGCCCCGTGGGGCTTGCCCTGCACGGTGATGTGGTAGTCGTTCTTGATCCACCACTGGAGCAGGAACCCGAGCCCGGCGCCGGAGAAGCCGGCGACCGCGACGATGACCGGGAGGATGGTGCGGTGCACGCCCATGGCCCGGTCGATGCCGTGGATCGGGAAGGGGGCGTAGACGTCCCAGTTCCGGTAGCCGGCGTCGCGGATGGTCTCGGCGGCGTGGTAGACCGCCGCGGCGTCCTTGTACTCGGCGATGAAGCCGTAGACGCGGCGATCGTCCTCGGTGATGTACTTCGCGTCGCGCTTGCGGAAGCCGGGGATGTAATCCGCGACGGCGTCCATCATCTCCGCGCGGGAGGGGAGCTTGGCGAGGCGTTCGCGGAGGGTGGGGTTCGCGTAGCTCATGTCAGTGGGCCTCCCCGTGTGCGGAGGGGTCGGAGGCGTGGGCGTGCCCGCGGGCGTGGCGGTAGTCGCCCAGGTGCGAGCTGTCGCCGTGCCCGGCGTCGGTGTGCCCGTGCCCGTGCGGGTCGGCCTGGGGCATGACGGCCTTGAGCTCGGCGATGGCGAAGACCGGCAGGAACTTCAGGAAGAGCAGGAAGAGCGTCACGAACAGGCCGACCGAGCCGGCGAAGGTCAGGATGTCCACCCAGGTCGGGAAGAACATGTGCCACTCGCCGGGGAGGAAGGCGCGGTGGAGGCTCGTCACGATGATGACGAAGCGCTCGAACCACATGCCGATGGTGACGGCCAGGGCGACGGTCCAGATCGCGGCGGGGTTCTGGCGCAGCCTGCGGAACCAGAACATCTGCGGGAAGAGGACGTTGCAGGTGATCATGGTCCAGTAGGCCCACCAGTACGGCGCCCCGTTGGGGTCGATCCAGGTGGGGGTGACGCGGTTGTAGAGGAAGACGTGGAACTCGTACTCGTTGCCCCCGTACCAGGCGATGAAGAACTCCATCGAGTAGGCGAAGCCGACCATCATGCCGGTGAGGAGCAGGATCTTCGCCATGTTCTCCAGGTGGCGGAGGGTGACGAAGTCCTTGAAGTTCGGCAGCAGCTCCCGCAGGGGGATGAAGAGCAGGAGCACCATCGCGAAGCCGCCGAAGACGGCGCCCGCGACGAAGTAGGGCGGGAAGATCGTGGTGTGCCACCCGGGCAGGACGGAGGTGGCGAAGTCGAACGACACGATCGAGTGCACGGACAGCACGAGCGGCGTGGAGATGCCGGCGAGGATGAGGTACGCCGCCTCGTAGCGGTGCCAGTGGCGGCTGGAGAAGCGCCAGCCGAGGCTGAGCAGGCCGTAGACGAAGGCGCGGATGTGGTCGGGGCGGAAGGGGGCCTTCACCTCGACGCTCTGGAGCGGGAAGGGGAGCTGCCAGTGGCGGCTGAGGCCGCGGCGGATCCGCAGGTCGGCCCGGTCGCGGAGCGTCGCGAGGTCCGGGATCATGCCCATGTACCAGAAGAGCAGGGAGACGGTCGCGTAGGTCGAGACCGCGAAGACGTCCCACAGCAGCGGGCTGGAGAAGTTGGGCCAGATCCAGTTGTAGTTCGGGATCGGGAAGATCATCCACACGAACCAGACGCGTCCGACGTGGATGCCCGGGAAGATGCCGGCGCAGACGACGGCGAAGATGGTCATCGCCTCGGCGCCGCGGTTGACGGCGGTGCGCCACTTCTGCTTCAGGAGGCAGAGGATGGCGGAGATCAGCGTCCCCGCGTGCCCGATGCCGATCCAGAAGACGAAGTTCGTGATGTCCCACGCCCAGGCGACCTGGTTGTTCAGGCCCCAGACGCCGACGCCGGTGATGATCAGGTAGAGGATCATCAGCTGGAGCACGAGGGCGAGGGTGGCCGCCCCGCCGAAGGCGAAGTACCACCACGGGCGGGCCTGGTTCTCGGCGTAGCCGCAGACGATCTCGGTCACCTCGCCGAAGGACCGGTCGCGCAGGACGAGCGGGGCGTCGACCGCCGGGTCCTCGACCAGGGTCCCGTCCCCGAGCCCGGGCGCGACCTCGACGTCGCGCTCGATGCCCGGCGTGCGGGTGAGCCCCGCGAGCCGCTCGGCCGTCACTCTGTCTGGGTGGATGGAACTCAACTCGGTGCTCCCGTGCTCCGGCGGGCGGGGTGCCGCCCGGCGGGGGTGCTCAGGTCATGGTCGGGGAGGGGTGGGTGGGGAGGGGCGGCGTCCGCCTCAGGCGCCTCCGAGGACGTTCAGGCTGAGGGCGTACCCGGAGTCCGCGGCCTTGCGGACGCGGCTGAAGAAGGCCGAGGCCTGCGGCGCGCCGTCGTGGGCG
>CAYMFP010000032.1:4984-17843 GCA_964389385.1 uncultured Phycisphaeraceae bacterium
CCATGCGGGCGGCGAACTGCTCGGGCGTGAGGGTGAGGCGGAGGACCTGCTCGTTCGGGTTGTTGACCCGCATCTTGTGCGTGGTCCGCGGGCGGGTGTTCAGGTACCCGAGCACCATGTAGGTGCGGTCGGTGTCCTTCTCGCGGCGGACGCGGCTGTTCGGGTCGAGGATGTCGCCGAAGACGATCGCCTGGGTGGGGCAGGCGGCCTCGCAGGCGGTGGCGACCATCCCGTCCGGGATCATCGCCTCGCCCTCGCCCCAGATGCCGCGGATCTTGCTCTCCTGGCGCGCCTCGTTGACGCGCTGGATGCAGTAGGTGCACTTCTCCATCACGCCGCGCGAGCGGACGGTGACGTCCGGGTTGTGCCGCATCTGCTGCAGCTCGTCGAGCTTGGCGCGGAGGCGCGGCGGGATGAAGTTCTGGTTGAGGCCCCGGTCCTTGCGGAGGGCGCCGTCGGCCTTCTCGGCGAGGCCGCGGGTGACGTAGTCCGGGTCGAGCCCGCCGTTGAGCTTCGTCTGCCCCCAGTCGAAGAAGTTGAACCGGCGGACCTTGTACGGGCAGTTGTTCGCGCAGTACCGCGTGCCGATGCAGCGGTTGTACGCCATGTCGTTCGTGCCCATCGCGCCGTGGGCGGTGGCGTTCACCGGGCAGACGGTCTCGCACGGCGCGTTCTCGCAGTGCACGCACATCATCGGCTGGAAGACCATGCCGGTGGGGTTGTGCATGTCCGCGCCGGTGAAGTAGCGGTCGACGCGGAGCCAGTGCATCTCCCGGCCCTTGGCGACCTCGGCCTTGCCGACGACCGGGATGTTGTTCTCGCTCTGGCAGGCGACCACGCACGAGCCGCAGCCGGTGCAGACCGTCTGGTCGATCGACATCCCCCACTGCGGCCCCTTGGTGAAGTCCGGGCGGCGGGGGTCCTTGCGGTCGAGGCGGGCCTGCGGGGTGTCGAGGCGGGTCTCGCCGCGCCCCCCGGCCTGCGGGTTGACGTAGATCGTCAGGTTCTTGGGGGTGTGGCTCAGCTCGCCGAGCTGCTCGGCGAGGTTCATCTCGATCGTGCTCGTCTCGCCGGTCGGCTCGACGTACTCGCCGTAGATGGGGTCGGGCATGCGGGCCTGGCCGCCGCCCGCGTGCTTGAGGAAGAACGGCAGGTCGAGGTCGCGCACGATGCTGGTGCGGCTCTCCATCGACCAGTGGTTCTGCGTGCTGGCGATCGTGTGCCAGCCCGCGGCCCGCCGGATCTCCGCGCCGCTCGCCGCCATCCGCCCCGCCGGCTTGACGGAGAAGGTGTTGTGCCCGACGCCCTCGCCGACGCGCCCGCAGCGCTCGCGGCCGTACCCGAGCGTGACGACCAGCGTGTCGTCCGGCATGCCGGGCAGGACCCAGCAGGCCACGTCCATCTCCCGCCCGCCGACGCGGAGCGTCGCCCGGCGGCCGCGCGGCAGCTGCCGCTCGGTGTACATGTTGTTGAGCCCGCCGTCGGGCTCGAGCCCGAGCCGCCGCGCGGTGGCCGGGCTCATGAGCACGGGGTTGTCCCAGACGACGCTCGTCGACATCTGGGGCATCTCCTGGAGCCACGCGTTGTTCGCGTCCCGCCCGTCGCCGACGTGCGCGGTCCGGAAGACCACGTCCAGCGCGCCCTCCGCCGGCGGCGCGGGCAGGCGGAAGCCGGCCAGCGCCCGCGCGACCGCGCCGAGGTCGACGCGCGGCGTCTCGCCCCGGCGCGTCGTCCCGGGGACGACGCCGTCGTGCAGCGCCCGCCGCCAGGTGCGTTCGAACTCCGGGGAGCCCGGGGCCTGCCCGAGCTGCTCCCCCCAGGCGCGGCGGGTGATGTCGTACCCGTCCGGCCAGTGCCCCTCGGCGTGCTCGCCGGCGAACATGGCGAGCAGCTCCAGCTCGCTCGGCGCCGGGACGAACGAGGCCGGGTCGCTCCGCTGCCCGTCCTCGAAGATCGGGCGGATCATCGGCTGGACCGGGGCGACGGTGCCGTCGAGCGTGCGCGTGTCGCCCCACGCCTCGAGGTACGAGGCGCCGTTGAGTTCCCACACGCTGAGCCCGCCGGTCTCGGTCGGGTTCACCGACCAGGTGATCGGCGTCAGGCCGCGCTTCGTCGCCGCGGCGAGGCGGTCGGCGAAGTTCAGCTCGCCCGGCGCGTCGTAGACCGGGTTGGTGTCGACGAACACGGCCGTCGTCACCGCGCCGGAGTCCATCGCCTCGGCGAAGGCGGCGAGGGCCGCGGCGGAGTCGGAGGCCGTCTCCTCGGAGATCGGGTGGTACACGACCGTCTGCCCGACGGCGCCGAGCACCTCGTTCATCGCGCAGACGAGGGCGTGCACCTCGGGCGGCTGGCTGTCGCCGGCGACGACGAGCGCGCCGCGGAGCGTCTGCCCCGCCGTCTCGTCGAGCGTGTTCGCCCGGACGAGGTCGCGGACGATCTCGCGCACCAGGTCGGCCGTGAAGTCCGGGACGCCGCCCTCGGGGGCCGCGCCGTCCGGGATCTCGAACGCCGCCAGGGCGTCGCGGAGCTGCTGCGAGCCCTGGGCCGGCTGCTGGGCGAGCAGCTCGCGGGCGACCGCGACGGCGAAGGCCGTGATCCGCGACGGGCTCATCCGCAGGCGGTGGTCGGCGAGCGAGCCGGTGTTGCTCGGCATGCTCTCGGCGACGTAGAGCCGGCTCATCTCGCGGGCCCCGCGGCCCTCGGCGCCGTCGACGGAGCGCCGGGTGCGGGCGAACTCCCGCGCGTTGCGGAGCGCGTCCGGCCCCTCCTCGAGGAAGTTGCTGTCCAGCGCGAGGACCGCCTTCACGCGGCCGAGGCGGTAGGACGGATGGGCCGGGCGTCCGAAGGCCAGGCGCGTCCCCTCGACGCCGGCGCGGCGCTCGGCCGGGTCCCACGCGACCCACGTCGCGTTCGGGAAGCGCTCCAGCAGGCGGTCGCGGATCCAGTCGCGCGACGGGCTCGTCTTCTTGGAGACGACGAACGCCAGCCCCCGCCCGCCGTTCTCCCGGTACGGCTCCAGGTGGCGCGGCAGCCAGGTGAAGAAGAAGTCGGCCCAGGTCGGGCGGGCGCCCGCCGGCACGGCCTCCCACGCCGGGCGCTGCACGCCCTCGAGGCGGTCGCCCCAGTAGTGCAGGTCCTTGAGGCGGTCGGGGTCGTACACGCTCAGGATGCTCGCCTGAGAGCGGACGGAGGCGGCGCCCTGGTTCACCGGGTGCAGCGGGTTGCCGGCGATGTGCGTCGGGCGGGCCGTGTGCGTCTCGACGAGCAGGCCCTCGGCCCCCCCGCCGGGCAGCGGCAGGCTGGTGGCGTAGTACAGCGGCTGCCCGGGGATGACCTCCTCGGGCACGCGGCGCGAGTACGTCATCACCTTCTGGTCGGGGCGGCGGCAGCCGGGGATGGTCGCGGCGCCGGCGAGGGCGACCGAGGCGGCCATCAGCTTCACGAACGTCCGCCGCGAGCCGGCGAGCAGCTCGCTCGCCCCGCTCGGGAACTCACGCTCCACCCACTCGCGGAACTCGGGCTGCCCGCTGAACTCCTCCACGCTGCGCCAGTAGCGCTGCCCCGTGCCGGTGACGGGGGCGGCGGACGGGGCGCCCGCGGCGGAGGCGAGTCCGGAAGCGGCCGCGCCCCGGTCGGACTGCGGCTTCTTCTTCGTCGGGCACTGATCGATGGTCTTCATGCGTCTTCTCAAGCCGTTGTGGCGGACCCGGCGTCGCCGGGCCGCCCGTGGAGAGACCCCCGCCCCTCCTGCCCCCCCTGGGTGCCTGGATGCCTCTTCGCCCGAGGCCCGCTCCGCTAGTAGTGGCAGGCCGAGCAGTGCTGCGGCGGCGCGTCCGTGAGGCTGTGGTAGAGCTGCTCGCTCGTCACGCGGAACTCGCGCTCGCGCTCCTGGTCGTTCATCTGGAACCACTGCGTCTCGACGGTCATCAGGTCGGTGACCAGCTCCGGCGGGACGAGGTGCTGCTGCGGGTTGCGGTGGCAGTCCAGGCACCAGCCCATCGCGAGCGACTCGACCTGGTAGACCTCCGGCATCCCCGGGATCGACCCGTGGCAGGAGTAGCAGCTCACCCCCGCGTTCACGTGCACGTGGTGCGGGAAGTGCACGTAATCGGGAAGGACGTGCACGTTGCGCCACGGGATCGACGCGTCGGCCGCGTACGCCTCGCGCACGAACTCGACCCGGTGGGTGTCCCACCCGGCGAGCTTGTTCTCGGCGTGGCAGGCCATGCACGTCGCCACGTCCGGCACGTTCGCGTCCGGCGACTTCTCCACGTTCGTGTGGCAGTAGCGGCAGTCCATGCCCAGGCGCCCGGCGTGGATCTGGTGGCTGAAGCCCACCGGACCGGGCTGCTGCGGCATGTAGCCGACCTCGAAGAAGTCGGGCGTCAGGTAGTACCACCCGCCCAGCACGACCGCCCCGAGCCCGCCGAGTCCGGCGACGGCCCCGAACGTCGGCAACGCGTTCATCCACTTCGGAAACAGTCCCGCCACGCTGCTGCTCCTGCGCCCGTTTCCGGGCCCATCCCGGGACCGCGAGGGTCCCCCGTGTCTCGGTCCTCCGAAGCTCCGCGGCGGAGAGTCGGAAGACACCCGACGGCGGCCCATCGGAGCCGGGCAAGCCCGGGGTCCGGATGACGCCGCCGTCGTCCTCGTCGCTGTCGTTGCGAGCCCGCCGCGCGATCGAGAGTCGCCGCGAGGGGCGCGTGCATCACAATCCGTTGCTGTCGAGCCGCAAAATATACGGCCTCGGCGTACGGTTTGGCAGAAGGGTTCCGGTCTCACAGTAAATGAGACCGATTCTCAGACATTCCGCATCACCTGCGCCGCGCCCGGCTGCGTCACGACGCGCCGGGCGGCGCTCCGACGCTGCCCCAGCGCCCGGAGGCACGATGTCCGCGATCGCATCCCCTACATCCACGACGCCCGCAGCCCGGTCCGCCATCGCCGCGGCCCGGCCCGGCCGGGGGGCCGGCACGTTCTTCCCCGGCGTCGTGGCCGGCTTCGGTGTGACGGTCGCGCTCTGGATCGCCTGGTGGTTCACGCACCTGCCGCCGAGCGTGCTGGACTGGTCGGCGGCGTTCCCCCTGCTTCTAGCGGTGATGTTCGTCGGCTTCGTCTGGTCCACGCGCGGGCTCGGCGCCCGCGGCTGGGCGGTCGGGCTCGTCGCCGGCCTGACGGCGGCGGTGCTGAGCTTCCTGATCCTG
Source organism: uncultured Phycisphaeraceae bacterium (assembly GCA_964389385.1). GTDB lineage: Bacteria > Planctomycetota > Phycisphaerae > Phycisphaerales > UBA1924 > CAYMFP01. The sequence continues at coordinate 10,189 of CAYMFP010000032.1, forward strand.
GGGTCGCGCCTTGTGGAGCAGCCGGAGACCACGGCCGAGTTCGCCGCCTACGCCAACCGCCTCCGCCCCTCGGCCGCGCTGACCTACGGCGGGTTCCTCGTCGCCTCGGGCGCGCTCGGGCTCGTCGGGGGCGCGATCGGCGGGACGCTGGGACGCCGGGCGGAGCCGGACGCCGGCGTGTGGCTGGGGCGGTTCGCGGTCATCACGGCCGCGTCCTTCTTCCCCCTGATTCTGGTGGGCGGCACCGTCACGTCGGCCGACGCCGGCATGGCCGTCCCGGACGCCGTCACGACCTACGGGGCCGTCTCCTTCTTCTTCCCGCTCAGCCTGATGAGCGAGCCGCGGATCTTCCTCGAGCACACGCACCGGCTCTTCGGGACGCTGGTCGGGGTCACGACGATCGCGTTGATGGTCGCGACGATGGTGGTCCACCGCCGGCACTGGAAGTCCGGGCTCGCGGCGGCGGTGCCGCTGGCGCTCGGCACGTTCGCGGTCGCGGCGCTCGGGCAGGTCTCCGGCGGCGGCCGCCCGGTGCTCCCCCCGGAGGCGGTGCGGACGGTGGCGATCCTGGCATGGCTCGGGGCCTTCGCGTGGGCGACGGCCTCGCTCTGGCTGCGGCGCCCGGCCTGGTCGGCGGCGGCCCTCTTCGCGCTGGTGACGATCCAGGGCGTGCTGGGGATCGTGCGGGTGGACCAGAACATCGCCCTGTGGGCGACGCTGCACGGGGTCTCGGGGCAGATCGTGCTGGGCGTGGGCGTGGGCGTGGCGGTGGTCTTGGCGCCGCTGTTCCGGCGGGATCCGGCGGACGCCCCGCTGACGTCCCGGGCGGCCGCGCGGGCGGCGCAGGCGTGGATGTTCGTGCTGCTCGGGGCGCTGCTGGTCCAGCTCACGCTCGGGGCGACGTACCGGCACCTGGCGTCGGAGAACCCGGGGACGGGGCACGCCGCGCTGTGGGGGCACGTGGCGTTCTCGATCGTGGTGGCGGTGGCCGCGGTGACGAGCGGGTTCCTGGCCCGGCGCGCGGAGGGATTCAGCGCCCAGGGGCGGACCCTCCGCCGGATCGGGGCGTGGCTCGTCGCGTGCGTCTTCGTCCAGTTCGTGCTCGGGTTCCTGGCGTTGGGGCACGCGAGCCCGACGCGGGTGCCGATGCCGGGGGAACTCGGCGAAGCGCCGGCGATCGGGGTGCTCTCGACGGCGATCACGACGGCCCACCAGTCGAACGGCGCGGTGCTGCTCGCCCTCGCGGCGCTCGGGATCGGCTGGACCGCGCGGCTGCGGGCCCGTCCGGCCGCCGCGACGGCCGGGAACTGACTTCCGGGGCCGCTCGGCCGCATGCGGGGGGCCGCCGCGCGCCGATAGCGCCGGGGCGCAGGGGCAATCGGGCATGCCTGCGCACGTTCTCCGCGCCCGGGGCTCGTCGGCCCCCGGGCGGAGCCGGAGCCCGCATGTCCCCCACCCCCACCCCACCCTCCGTCCGCCGCTCCACCCGCGACGACCGCCTGCCGCCGGACCTGCGCCCGCTCCGCGAGGAGGACTTCGGGCCCCGCGAGGCCCGGCATCTGCTGCTGCGGGCCGGGTTCGGCGGCACGCCGGAGCAGATCGAGGCGCTGGCCGAGCGGGGGCTCCGGGCGGCGGTGAACCACCTCGTCGACTACGCGGCGATCCCGTTCGACGGGGTGCGGAGCGACGCGTTCGACAGCGGCATCATGCGCCCGCTCACGCCGGAGCAGCGGCGTATCTTCCGCGAGGCCCAGCAGCGGCAGGACGAGGACACGCTCGCGGCGTTCCGCGAGGAGCGCCAGCGGCGGCAGCGCGAGGACCGCCGGCAGATGCGGGCGATCCAGCGGTGGTGGCTCGAGCGGATGATCGAGACGCCCCGCCCGCTGGAAGAGAAGATGACCCTCTTCTGGCACGGGCACTTCGCCACGAGCTACCGGACGATCGAGGACAGCTACCACATGTTCCGGCAGAACCAGCTCTTCCGGAGCATGGCCGTCGGGAACTTCGGCGCCCTGCTGTCGCAGATCATCCGCGACCCGGCGATGCTCGCCTACCTGGACAACAACGACTCGCGGAAGGGGCGACCGAACGAGAACCTCGCGCGCGAGCTGCTGGAGCTGTTCGGGCTGGGCGTCGGGAACTACACGGAGGCGGACGTCCGCGAGGGCGCCCGGGCCCTGACGGGGTACACGTTCGAGGACGACGCGTTCGTCTTCCGCGAGGCCGCCCACGACGGGGGCGAGAAGACGATCCTCGGGGCGACGGGCAGGCTCGACGGGGACGGCTTCGTGCGGGCGATCCTCGCGCAGCGGGCGTGCGCCGAGTTCCTCGCCGTGAAGCTCTACCGCTTCTTCGTGCAGCACATCCCGGAGGAGCAACCAGACCGGGCGGACCTCCGGCAGATCCGCTTCGTGCGGGCCCTGGCGGCCGAGATCCGGGCGAACGAGTACGAGCTGCGCCCGGTGCTCCAGCGGCTCTTCCGCAGCCGGCACTTCTACCACCCGAGCATCCTGAACCGGCAGATCAAGAGCCCGGTCGAGCTGGCCGTGGGAACGATCCGCTCGCTGCGGACGCCCGTCCGCGACCTCTCAGCGATCGTCGATGCGCTCGACCGGATGGGGCAGAACCTGTTCTTCCCGCCGAGCGTGAAGGGGTGGGACGGGGGCGTGAGCTGGATCAACACGTCGACCCTCTTCGTGCGGCAGAACCTCGCCGGCTTCCTGCTCACGGGCCATCCGCCGGAGGGAGGGGGCGGACCGCGCGACCGACGGGCGTACGACCCCGCCCCGCTCCTCGCGCCGCTCGCCGCCGAGAGCCCGGCGGGCGCGGGGCGGCGCGACCCCGACCGCGTGCTCGACCACGTGATGCGGTTCGCCCTCGGCAGCGCGCCGCCCCGCGCCCGCGAGACCCTCCGCGCGTTCGTTCGCGATCGCGGCGACGAGATGGACGGCGAAACCCTGACCCGCGTGCTGCTGCTCGTGACGAGCATGCCGGAGTTCCAGCTCTGCTGAGGCGGGGAAACGGCCAAATGACAAATCGGCAAATAGCAAATCAGAAAGTGACCGACCGACTCCCCTCGGATTTGTCATTTGGCCATTTCCCCGCGGCGCGCCACGGGAGCCCGGCATGAGCACCGACGAACGCACCCCCTGGACCCGGCGCGACTTCCTGCACTCGACGCTCGTGCTCGCCTCGGCGGCCGCGTCGGCGCCGGCGTTCCTGACGCGCTCGGCCTCGGCCCTGCCGAAGCCGGGGCCGGAGCTTGCGAGCCTGCCGGGGGTGGACGAGGGGCGCATCCTCGTCGTCGTGCAGCTCTCCGGCGGCAACGACGGGCTGAACACCGTCGTCCCCTTCGGCAGCGACGATTACTACCGCCTCCGCCCGGCCATCAACGTCCCGGCGGCGCGGTCGCTCTCGCTCGAGGGGAGCGGGGCGTACACGAACGGGGTCGGCCTGCACCCCGCGCTCGCCGGGGTGAAGGACCTCTACGACGACGGGCTGTGCGCGCTCGTGCAGGGCGTGGGGTATCCGAACCCGAACCGCTCGCACTTCAAGAGCATGGACATCTGGCACACGGGCGAACTCACCGGCACCGGCGACGGTTGGCTCGGGCGCTACGTGGACTCGGAGTGCATCGGCTTCGGCAAGACGGAGAGCGGCCGCCCCACCCCCACCCCCACCCTCAGCACATCCCCCACTGCCGCTCCCGCCCGGCCGATGGACCCGCCGATCGCCATCGGGCGGGAAACGCCGCTCGCCCTCGTGGGGCGCAGGCTCAAGCCCGTCGCCTTCGAGACGCCGGACCACTTCCGCTGGACGGGCGCGGACGTCGATCCGGCGCTCGTGGCCCCGTACCGCGCCCTCGCCGCCCGCGGGCCGGCGGACGACCACGACGAGCACTCGACGGCCGCGTTCCTGCTCCGCACGGCGATGGACGCGCAGGTCTCCAGCGACCGGATCCGCAAGGCCGTGGGGCTCGAGCCGCTCGTCGAGTACCCGCGCAGCGACCTCGCCGGGCAGCTCCGGATGGTCGCGAGCATGATCCGGGCGGAGCTGCCGACGCGGGTGTACTACGTCTCGATGGGCGGGTTCGACACGCACGCCGGGCAGGGCGGGGAGAACGGGCGGCACGCCCGGCTGCTGGAGCAGTTCGCGGCGGCCGTGCGGGCGTTCTACCGGGACCTGAAGGCCCAGGGGAACGACGGGCGCGTGCTCACGATGAGCTTCAGCGAGTTCGGGCGCCGGGTGGGGCAGAACGCCAGCGGCGGGACGGACCACGGCACGGCCGCGCCGGTCTTCCTCTTCGGCCCGATGGTCCGCCCGGGCGTGCACTCGGCCCACCCCTCGCTGACGGACCTGGACGACGGGGACCTGAGGTTCAACACGGACTTCCGGAGCGTCTACGCGGACATCCTGGAGCACTGGCTGAAGACGGATTCCGGGGCTGTGCTCGAAGGCCGCTTCCGCCCGACGAGCGTGATCCGCGCGTGAAGTCGAGAAACCCGCGCCAAGCCCCCTCCTGACCCAGCGAGCCGCCGGGCGCAAGCCCGCGGGGATAAACGCCAGCCCGAAGGGTGCGCGGCCGGGCGTTTCAGCCGGGCGCGACTTCCACCACCACCGGCTCGTCCTCCGGCACCCCGGCCGTGGGCACCTCCGGGAGCGTCCGGTGCTCGCCCATCGCTTCGCCGAGCCCCACCGCGAACCGCGTCCCCGCCGGCCAGCGGCCCGCCTCGAAGCGGACCTCCCACACGGCCTCTTCCCCGGCGCTCGCCACGCGCCCGAGCCGGAAGAGCCGCGCCCCGGACGCCTCCGCCCCGGGCAGACGGGCCGAGACGAACACCGGCCCGACCTCGGCCCGACCCGTGCGCACGCGCAGCACGAACCCTCCGGGCCAGTTCTCCGGGCGGGCGAAGCCGAGTTCGCGCTGCTGCTCCTTGGCGGCCTGCACGGCGTCGGGGTTGCGCCCGGCGAGCCACTCCCCCAGGGCGTTCGCCCCACCGGTGTTCCCGGCCCCCTGCCCCACGCGGACGCGTTCTTCCTGCATCGGCACGCCGCCCGGGCGCTGCAGCGACCGGACGACCAGCACGACCATCCCGCCCACCAGCAGGAACGGCAGGATGATCGCCAGCGTCAGAACGAGCTTGCGCACGCGGCATCCTACGCGTTCGGCGGGCGGATCCGGACCGGGCCGGCCCCAGACGGAACCGTCGCGCAGCCGCCCCGCAAGCCTTTCGCAAGCCGCGCCGGATTGAGCCATTCCGCCCGCGGCGCCCCGCCGCGGCGGCGCAGTTGCCCCCGCTCCCCCGTGCGGCGCAGGCGTTCGCGGATGGGCGGGCGAAGCGCGTCCGGCGTCACCCGGGCGGGCCGGGCGTCCGATGCCGGGGGCCGGAGGTTTCGGCGGGCATGGCGACCGGGCGTCCCAGGCCAGGGCGGCGAGCGCAAAGCAACGGGCGCCGGAGTTCCTCCGGCGCCCGTCGGTGCGATCTCAGGGTGTGCGGCGCGGCGGGCCGGTCAGGCGCCGGCGGCCTTGCGGGCCTCGGCGTAACGCCGGGCGACCTCGTCCCAATGGACCACGTTCCAGAAGGCCTGGATGTAGTCCGGGCGCTTGTTCTGGTACTTGAGGTAGTACGCGTGCTCCCAGACGTCGAGTCCGAGGATGGGGCGATGACCCTCCCCCAGGCCGCCGAACTTCTCGGGCATCAGCGTCGTGTCCTGGTTGGCGGTGCTCGCGACGTGGAGCTTGCCCTGGGGCGTCACGCAGAGCCAGGCCCAGCCGGAGCCGAAGCGGTTCGCGGCCGCGTCGGCGAACTGCTGCTTGAACTTCTCGAACCCGCCGAGGTCCGAATCGATGGCCTTGGCGAGATCGCCCGAGGGGCCCTGCCCGCCGTTGCCGCCCGGCTTGAGGATGGACCAGAAGAGCGTGTGGTTGAAGTGCCCGCCGCCGTTGTTGCGGACCGCGGTCTGCTTGTCGCCCGGGAGCTTGTCGAGGCTGCGCAGGACCTCGTCGATCGGGCGGTCGGCCCACTCGGTGCCCTCGAGGGCGGCGTTGAGCTTGGTGACGTAGGCGCCGTGGTGCTTGTCGTGGTGGATCTGCATGGTCTGCGCATCGATGTGGGGCTCGAGCGCGTCGGCGGGGTACGGCAGATCGGGGAGGGTGTGCGGCACGGGGTCTCCTCTGACAGGTGTGCGGGCGGACGGGCCCCCGGGGTCGCGGCGGCGACCGCCCGCCGACGCGGCCGGGGCCACGGGCGTTCGGGCGAGACCGACGGCGGCCTCCGGATCCGGGGGCGGAACTTCGGGAAGAACGCGGTTCGTCCGGATGTTCTTCCGGATGCGAGCCGGGGCGGAGAAAACTTGCGCACGGGATCCAAGATTCGCGGCACGATCGAAGACCGGACGATATACTTGGGGTTCCCCGCAATCAGTCGCCCGCCAGGGTGTTCTGAGGGCGGGGAGAGCCCGCAGCGGAGGGAGCCCCGGGCGTGGTTGAAGCCCGTGGATCCGTACCCGGAGGGCCATTCCGGAAGCTTGTTTTGCGGTGAATCGACCCGTGCCGGGGAACGCGGACTCGGGGTCGATCGTACAAACAGGGCCCCGGCCGGACGGTTCCGGCGCCGGGGCGTCCCGCCGGACGGCCGCGGAGGTACCAGACGATGCGGACCCGTTCGGCAAGGCGGTTGCTCTGGAGCGAGGCTCGGCGGGATCGTCCGCCGAGACACCTCCGCGACGAGCCATTGGTTCGCGGCTGAGCCGGCCGGTCACCCCGGGGCAGGCCCGGACGACCGACCGGGAAACGGCGGCGGGAGAAGACAGAACCAGCGTCCGGGAACGGGAGTACCCCGGACGGAAAGTTGATCTCGACCCGGGTGAACATCCCGGGGTCTGGGATTCCGCGTCGGCGGAATCCGTGGTTGCAGCGGACCCGAACGGGCCGCTAGAAAGAGGGACGTCGGCCATGCGGCACGCCCAGCGTCGAAACCCCAGCCCCCTTGAGCAGATCCGGCGCCGTCACCGCGTGAACGTCTCCCGGTCGACCGCCGGGAGCGGCAAGGCGGGATCGCGCCGTCTCTCCCTGGAGGACGAGCGCCTGCTGAACCAGATCCTCGCCAAGGAGCAGGACTACATCGACTCCGAGGCGTTCTACGAGGAAGACGCCGAGCGCAAGATCTACGACGAGGCCCCGGAGATCCAGAAGCCGGACACCACCTGGTACCACCCGGTGATGGACGACGTCTCCAGCGTGCGCACGCGCACCGCCAAGTCGGCCCAGCAGGTCATCCTGACCGGGGCCGAGGAGAAGGTCCTCTTCCACCAGTTCAACTACGCCCGGCACCGGATCTGGCAGATCCAGCAGGAGGTGTGGTCGAGCCCCTCGAAGAAGCCGACCCCCGAGCAGGCCGAGCAGCTCCTGAGCTGGCACCGCCTCGCCGAGCGCATCCGCGAGCAGATCGCCGAGACCAACCTGGCGCTCGTGCTCGCGATGGCCAAGCGGACCCGGATGTCCGAAGTGGACTTCGCCGACCTCGTCAGCGAGGGGAACATGGCCCTGCTCCGCGCCGTCGACAAGTTCGACGCCGGGCGCGGGTACAAGTTCTCCACGTACGCCTGCCGGGCCATCCTCAAGGCCTTCAGCCGCCAGGGGATGAAGCTCAGCA
>CAYMFP010000033.1:0-14740 GCA_964389385.1 uncultured Phycisphaeraceae bacterium
GTCCGCCCGCTCCCGAACCTCCGCCGCCCGGCGTTCCCGCTCCGCCCGTTCCTCCTCCGAGTCGTCCTGAACGACCGGCGGCGGAGGCGGCGGCTCCTCCACCAGATCCGGCGCCACTTCCTCCATCCGCAACTCCTCACCCGGAGGCGCCCAGAACATCGGCAGGAAGGCCACCGTCAGGCCCCCCAGCACGAACCCCACCACAAGCCCCACGAACAGCCACCACGCGCTGAACCGGCTCCGTCGTTCCGCCACGGGGCACCTCCTGCCCCGCCCTTCGCACCCCGCCCCGCGCGCGATGCCCCTCGCCCGCCCACGACGCGCACACGGCTCCCGCTACCGCCCCGCCGGTCCGATCACCACGCAGTCCACGCCGAAGAACCGTCCCGTCCCCTCGCTCGCCGCGTTCGCCCCGACCACCTCGAACCGCACCACGAACCGTCCTTCCCCGTCGGCCGCGTGCACGCCCAGGTCGATCGGCTCCGTCACGGCGACGCTCCGCCCCTCCGTGTTGAACGTGTCCACCGGCTCCCCCGTCCCGCGCCCGTTCACGCTCGCCCGTACCACGCCGTAGTCCCAGCTCCGCGTCAGCACCACCGAGAGCCGCCGCTCCTCACCCGGCCCGACACCCTCCGGCGCGAACGCCAGCTCCACGAAGTCCCCGTCCTTCTCCCCGAGCACCCAGAGCTGCCGCCCCTCCGACCACCCCGCGTCCGGGAACCCGCCCTGCGCGCCCACCCGAACCCCCGGCGACCGCGCCACGATCGCCGCCCGCTCGGCCTCCACCGCCCCCTCCCGCCGCCACGGCCGCGCCCGCTCCGGCGCCCTCGGCGGCGCCGCCGACGCCTCCTCCGGCATCGGCTCGACGTTCACCCCCGCGCCCGGCCGCGCGTAGAAGAACGCCGTCGCCGCGAGCGCCACCCGCGTCTCGGCCCAGTGCCAGAGTTCCATGTCCAGCCGCAGTGATTCCCCGAACGGCACCGCGTCCAGCGTCCGCACGCGGCTCACCGTGCTGATCCCGTAGTTGTCCCCCCACACCGCCCCCTCGCTCTGCGGCTGCCCGTGGAACGCCGCCCGGAACGGCGTCGGATCGCACCACGCGTACCCGTAGTAGTCCTCCGTCCCCGTCCCGAAGTGCGACGGGAACGCCTCCCCGTCCACGTAGATCTTCTCGTCCCCCTCGCCCCACCACTGGGGCACCGGGTTCGTGATCGTCAGTTGGTCGCCGACCAGCACGCCCTTCCCCCGGACCTCGGCGTAGTTGAAGTCCCGCCGCGGCAGCGTCGACGCCTCCCGCTCCTGCCGCCACACCGCGTGGAAGTGCATCGACCGCTCGGTCCACGCGTACCCGTCGATCGCGGCGACGAGCATGCCGTGCACCGTCGCTTCCCCGAGGTTCTCGATCGCGATCTCCGCCGACCGCTCGAACGGCATCGCCCACGCGGAGACGAACGCCGCCCCGGCGTCCGGGCCGCCGTTGACCATGCGGAAGAAGTCCCGGTGCTCGTTGAGGCCGACGCCGCTCCCGAAGAAGTCGCCGACGGGCGTCCAGACCGTCCGCCGCCCGTCGAACGTCGCCGAGAGCACCAGCGACCGGAGCACCTCCGGCGTGTCGTCACCCGGATTGAGCATCAGCACGAGCGCCCGCACCACGCCGGACCCCGCCGACCCGTCCTCGCCGCCGGCGCTGAGGACCACGCGCTCGCCCGGGCCGAGCCGCAGGCTCTCCGCCAGCGGCTCGCCGTCGGGCAGGCCGGCGAACGGCTCCTCCAACGCCGCGCCCGCGACGGCGAGCGTCTCCTCGCTCGGCGGCCAGGCCTTGAGCGACCGCACGTCGGCGCCGTCGTCGTAGCGGCGCCAGTTCACGTGGTAGTAGAACCCGCCCGCGTCGCTCGTGACTTTGCACGACTCCGCGAACGGGATCGGCAGGTACAGGTTGTAACCCCGCGATCGCACGCCCGCGAACGGCTCCGGCACGCTCCCCGTCCCGCCGAGCAGCGCCGCCATGTCCTCCTCGATCAGCGGCTCGTCGGCCCCGTCCAGGTACACCCGCAGCGTCCCGGCCGGGTTCGCCGACCAGATCCGCACCACCGCCCCCGGCCCGTCGGCCTCCATCAGCACGTGCTCGCGACGCCCCGCCCGCTCCTCCACCCGGATGAAGTGCCCCGCGTCCGCGTTGGCGAACCAGCCCTCGTCCGACGCGTCCGACGGATCCGTCGACCTCCGGTCGTAGCTCGAGGCCTGCATCGTCCGGTACGCCGGCTCCGGGAACTCCGCCAGCGCCGCCCGGTCCACCATCTCCTCCAGCAGCGACTCCGCCGTCACCGGCTCCGCCCGGCACGGCAGCGCGAGAACAACGGTCAGCAGAGACACGGCGGAGCGCAGGCCGGGCGTCATGGGGCACCTCCGGCGGGCAGGATACCGGAACGCGCCGCCGACGGGCCGACGGCTACCCGCGTTCGCCGGCCAGGGTGAACCGTCCGGCGAGCGGCATCCGCTCGTACCGCGTGTAGTCGAGCCCCACGCGGGCCCGGTACTCGAGCACCTCGCGCCGCGTGAACCCGGCCTCGACGCTCACCCGCGCGTCGTGCCGCACCATCGGGCCGCGTCCCAGCGTCGCCAGCCCGACGAACGCCCGCTCCAGCCGGCCCCGCGTCAGGTCGTTCCACACGATCCCCCGCACGGCCAGGCGGTCCATGATCGCGAGCGCGGTCAGGATCTGGATCTCGTTCGGCAGGTGGTGCAGGAACATGCCCGCGTGCACGTAGTCGAACGAGCGGGCTCCGAACGTCCGGTCCAGCTCCAGCGCGTCCGCCCGCAGCAGCTCGATCCCCTCGCGGCCTTTGACCTGCTCGCGAGCCACCTCCAGCGTCCGCTCGTGCAGGTCCACGCCGGTGATCCGCAGGTCGAACCCCGCCCGCTCGGCCCACGCCCGGGCCGCGATCGGCAGGTCGGCCGATCCCGTCCCGATGTCCAGCAGCGTCACGCTCCGCCCGGGCTCCCACCGGGCCGACCACCGCCGCAGGTGCCGCAGCAGCGCCTGCGTCCCTCCCAGCCGCCGGTTCACCCCCCGGATGAAGCCGAGCGCCTCCCGCAGCTCTCCCGGATCCACCCCGGGGTCGTCCATCCGCTCCGGGCTCACACGCCTTCGCACGACTGCGCTCCGATCCGCCCCCGCGGGCCCGCCGTCCGCCATCTCCGCGGCCCCTATCATCGCACCGTGAGCCTGAGCCCGCACCGCGACGAGCCCGGCGACCGGTCCGGCCCGGCGAACGCCTCCCGGCCCGCCGAGTCCGCTCCGCGCGAGAGGATCACCCTCCGCACCCTCGCCCGCATGGCCCGCGCCTTCGCGGCCGGCGAGGGCCCGCCCTTCGCCGCCCTCACCGCCTACGACGCCACGACCGCCCGCTGGCTCGAACGCGCCGGCGTGCACATGCTCCTCGTCGGCGACTCCGCGGCCGAGGTCGTCTTCGGCTTCGAACGCACCATCGACATCCCGCTCGATCCCCTCATCGCCCTGACGGCCGCCGTCCGCCGGGGGTCGCCGAACACGGTCCTCATGGCGGACATGCCGTTCCTGTCGTACGGGGCCGACGAGGCCGACGGCGTCCGGAACGCCGGCCGCTTCCTGGTCGAGGGCAGGGCGGACATCGTCAAGCTCGAACTGCAGGCCTCGCAGGCTCCGCTCGTCGCCCGCCTCACGGAGTGCGGCATTCCGGTCTGCGCGCACGTGGGCTCCAAGCCCCAGCACGTGGCGCTGACGGCCGGCTACACCTCCGCGGGGCGCACGGCCGCGGACGCGCAGCGCATCGTGGAGGACGCGGTCGAACTCGAGCGGGCCGGGGCGGTGATGCTGCTGGTCGAGGCGGTGCCGGACGATGTGACGGAGGAGATCCGGGCCCGCACGTCCGCTCCCCTGATCGGGATCGGGGCGGGGACGGCGTGCCACGGGCAGATCCTGGTCGTGCACGATCTGCTGGGGCTGACGGACCATCCCCCGCGTTTCGCGGAGCCGGCCGCGGCGCTGGGGCCGGAGATCCGGCGGGCCGGCGAGGAATGGGTGCGGCGGGTGGCCGCAAGGGATCTGGGGGGGCGGCGTTACACGATGCGCGAGGGGGAGAGCGAGCGGTTCCGCCGGGGCGCCGGTCCGGAGCGGTCGCCCGGAAACGGAGCGTCCGCGGTCCCGAACGAGCCGGCGGGCCGGGGGCGTGTCTGAGCGTCTGGCCAGCCCCGGCCGGGGAGAGCAGCAAGGAGCGACGATGCGCAGATTCGTTTCGTTCGGTCCGGCGTTCGTCGTGCTTCTCACCGTGACGATCATGATGCTCGCGGCCCCGGCCGCGGTGCAGCGGTTCTCGCTCGCGCACACGGCGGCGCGGGTGTCGCTCGCGCGGCAGACGATCGCGGATGACGACATCCTGCAGAGGATCGACCGGGCCGTGTCGGCGATCGCGGAGGCCGTGGAGCCGTCGGTCGTCCACATCGACGTCTCCGGCTCGCTCGGGGGCTTCGGTCCGGGCTCGAGCGGATCGGGTTGGGTGTACGACGACTGGGGGCACATCGTCACGAACGCCCACGTGGTGCGGGCGACGGGGCGCGTGCGGGTGCAGTTCTACGACGGGCGCGTCGTTCCGGCGCGCGTGATCGGGGCGGACGCGCTGACGGACATCGCGGTGCTGCGGGCGGACACAAACGAGGGGCTGTTCCCGGTCGAACTCGCGGTGGGGCGGGCGCCGCGCGTGGGGGAGCGGGTCTTCGCGTTCGGCTCGCCGTTCGGGTTCAAGTTCAGCATGTCCGAGGGGATCATCTCCGGGCTGGGGCGGACGCCCTCGTCGCGCGAGGGCTTCGGCGGGTACACGAACTTCATCCAGCACGACGCGGCCGTGAACCCGGGCAACTCGGGGGGGCCGCTGGTGGACGTCTCTGGGCGCGTGGTGGCGATGAACGTCGCGATCGTGACGGGGGCGAGCCCGCAGGGCGCGGCGCCGCAGGACGCGGTGGTGGGGGACTCGGCGGGCATCTCGTTCGCGATCCCGATGGGGACGATCAAGCCGGTCGTCGAGCAACTGATCGAGAAGGGGCGGGTCGAGCGCGGCTTCCTCGGCATCGTGATGGCGCCTCCGCCGGCGTCGCCGGTGCGCGTTACGGCCGGCGGGGCGGTGCGCACGGGCGTGCCGATCGAGCGGACGGAGGCGGGGAGCCCGGCCGCGACGGCGGGGCTCGAGCCGGGGGACGTCATCCTGTCGGTCGCGGGGTATCCGACGGCGACGCTGGAGGCGGTCGCCTCGCTGATCAGTTCGCGGGGCCCGGGGCAGACGGTGGAGCTGGAGATCGCCCGCGGCGGGGAGCTGCGCACGGTCGAGGTCCTGCTCGGCGCGATCTCGGCCGAGGCGATCGCGGGGCGGGCTCGCTTGCGGATCGCGGCGAACTACGGCGTGGACATCCTGGACACGCCGGCGGGCCCGATCGTCATGGGGGTGTCGCCGAACTCGCCGGCGTACGAGGACGGGCTGCGCCCGGGGCAGCGGATCCGCGCGGTGGCGGGCGAGGCCGTCGAGTCCCAGCCGGCGGTGTACGAGCGGCTGGCCCGGGAGGGGTTCCTCGAGGGCGGGGCGGTCGAGGTGACGGTCGAGTCCGCGGAGACGGGGCTCGTCGAGACGCTGCGCCTGCGGCAGCCGCGCTGAGTCACGGAACTGAGTCACGGAACGTAGAGGCGGAGCACGACGGGGGCGCCGACCTCCGGCACGCGGTCCGTCCGTGCGATCCACCGCGGCTCGTCCACGGAGGAGTCGGGGCTGACGACCTCGGCGAAGCCGACGACCTCGTTCCCGAAGGTCGTCAGCCCGACGAGGTTCCCCGCGCCGTCGGCGTCGTAGAAGCTCTCGCCGCGGCGAGCGACGATGCGCGAGCCGGCGAAGACCCACGCCGCCTCGCCCATGGGCTCGCCGGTCTCGACGTTCACGATCCAGGCCGCGGCCGGGTCCTCCGCCGGTTCGCCGTCCGGCCCGAGGTAGCCGATCCGGACGTCGACGGGGTGCCCCTCCGGCGCGAGCGGCCGGAAGCCGCCCTCGACCGGGACGAAGCCGCCGGGGCGGCCGGGCTCGGCGCCGATCGCCAGCAGGGCCGCGTGGACGTGCGAGGCCTTGGCCCGGGTCACGACGAGGCTCTCGTGCTCGCGCGAGTCGGGGAGGCAGGCGATGAGTTCGAGGAAGACCTCGGGCGTCTCGGGGTCGTGGGCGTCGATCGGCACGGAGCCGTCGATCTCGACGAGACGGCGTTCGGGGTCGATGCGGACGTGCGGGAAGACCTCGCGCCCGGTGCGCAGGCGGTCGAGGGCCGTGCGGGCCGCGGCCTCGCCCGACGGGGCGGACGGCGGGGCGGGCCTGGCCGGGCCGGCGGGAGCGGTCTGCGGCGCGGCGGGGGGGGGGGGCGGGGCGGGGCGTTCGTCGGGGCCCGACTCGCATCCGGCGAGGAGGGCTGCGGCGAGAGCGGCTGCGGCGCGGGCGCGGAAGGGGATCATCGGGAGGCTCCGGGGAGGCTGCGGACGGCCTCGATGAAGGCTTCGCCGCGGCGTTCGTAGTTGGGGAACTGGTCCCACGAGGCGCAGCCGGGGCTGAGGAGCACGGCCTCGCCCGGGCGGGCGTGGTCGGCGGCGGCGCGGACCGCCGCTTCGACCGTGCCGCAGGGCGCGGTCTCGATGCGCGCCAGGCGGGCCATTCCGGCGAGGACGTCGCCCGTCGCGCCGACCGTGTAGAGCCGGGCGGGCAGGGCGCGGAGGCGCTCGATCAGCGGGGAGAGGTCGAGTCCCTTGTCGTAGCCGCCGGCGATGAGGTGGATGCGGCCGGCGCCGGCTGCCTCGAGGGCGTCGACGGCGAGGATCGCGGCCTCGGGCACGGTGCTCTTGGAGTCGTTGTAGAAGCGGATCCCCGGGCGTCCGTCGCCGGCGCCGATCTCGGCGACGAACTGGAGGCGGTGGGGGAGGCCGGGGAAGGCGGAGATCGCGCCGGCGGCGGCGTCGAGGTCGAACGCGCCGGCGAGGGAGGAGCGGAGGGCGCGGCAGGCGGCGAAGGCGACGGCCGCGTTGGTGCGGTTGTGGGCGCCGGGGAGGAGGATGCCGCGGAGGGCCGCGGCGTCGTCGGGGTGGACGCGGATCTCGCGGACGCTCTCGCGGGCCTCCCAGCGCCCGACGCCGGTGGGGGTGGCGCCGGCGGCGGGCAGGTCGGGGCCGAAGACGGCGACGCTCTCCATCGGCTGGTGGCGGAGGAGGGCCCGCTTGCTCTCGGCGTAGTGCTCCAGGGAGGCGTGCCAGTCGAGGTGGTTGGGGGAGAAGTTGGTGACGACGGCGACGTCGACGCCGCGGCGGGGGCGCCGTTCGCGGCGCTCGGCGGGCGTGCGGCCCCAGACGGACTGCTCGAGCCACCAGAGCATGGCGCTGGAGAGTTCGAGGACGACGGCCGCGGCGTCGCCCATGCGGGGCAGGTCGCCGAGGAGCGAGCCGCCGATGTTGCCGCCGTAGAGGACGCGGGGGCCGCCGGGATCGCCGAGGGCGGCGCGGGCGCCGGCGGCGATCATGGCGGAGGTGGTGCTCTTGCCGGCCGAGCCGGTGACGCCGACGACGCGGACGTGGTCGGGGATGCGCTCGTAGAGGAGGCCGATCTCGGTGGTGACCGGGACGCCGGCCTGCTCGGCGGCGCGGAGGAAGGGGTTGCGCCAGGGCTTGGGGACGGCGGGGCTGGCGACGACGAGGTCGGCGGAGCGGAAGTCGGACTCGTCGTGGGCGCCGAGGCGGAGGCGGACGCGGCCGGCGCCGATGTCCTCGCCGAGCGGGGCGAGCTGCTCGGCGAGTTCCTCCTCGCCGAGGAGGTCGGTGAGGGTGACGCGGGCGCCCTGGCCGAGGAGCCATCGCGTGACGCCGAGCCCGCCGCCGAAGCGGCCGAGGCCCATCACGACCACGCGTTGCCCGGGCAGATCCTGCGTCATGGCGTGATGCTAGCGGGGCCGTTTCTGGAGCCCAGCGGAGGGAACCCGAAGACGCAAAGGGGCGCCGCGGTCGCAATGGGGTGGAACGCGGTGGTCGCGGAGCACGCAGGGCGGGGAGAGCGCTTTCAACGCTCCGGTGCTCGCGATCGGCCCGGGGTTGGATGGGGCGCGTGCCTCGACGCCTCTCCGCGGCCGCTGTGTCCTCCGCGCTTTGCCCCGGTGCTTCGGGGCTTCTCGCGGCGTGTTCGTTCCGCTACAGCAGGGCGACGGGGTCGACGTCGATGGCGGTGTGGGCGTCGCTCTTGAGCAGGCCGGCGGCGCGGAGACGGGCGAGGGTGCGCTGGACGCCGCGGGCGTCCGGCGAGATCACGTCGATGCCGAAGCGCCAGTGGTCGGCGATGCGGGCGATGGGGCAGGGGAGGGCGGCGGAGACGAAGGTGTCGGGCTCGGCCGTGCGGCGGAGGTGCGAGGCGGTCTCCTCCGCGGCGGCGCGGGCCTGCTGCGCGTCCTCGTCGCGGCAGACGACGCGGGCCATGCGCGTCGCGGGGGGGAGGCGGGCGGTGCGGCGGATCTCGAGTTCGCGGCTCGCGAAGGAGACGTAGTCGTGGTTGGCGGCGAGGACGATGGCGGGCTCGAGGGGAACCATCGTCTGGACGATGACGCGCCCGGGGAACGCGCCGCGCCCGGCCCGCCCGGCGACCTGGCTGACGAGCTGGAAGGTGCGTTCGGCGGCGCGGAAGTCGGGGAGGTGGATGGCGGTGTCGGCGCTGACGACGCCGACGAGGCGGACGTTCGGGAAGTCGAGGCCCTTGGCGATCATCTGTGTGCCGAGGAGGATCTTGACCTCGCCCCGGCGGAAGCGTTCGAGGGCGTCGAAGTAGTCGCGGGCGGAGCGCATCGCGTCGGAGTCGAGGCGGAGGACGTTCGCGCCCGCTCCTTCGAAGAGCAGGCCGAGGGGGCCCGCGAACTTCTCGGCGAGTTCGTCCTCCAGCCGCTGCGTGCCGGCGCCGAGGCGGACGACGGGGTGCCCGCTCTGCGGGCAGGTCTCGGGGACGAGGTTCTCCGCCGAGCAGTGGTGGCACTTGGCGTAGCCGGGGCGGGCGGCGCGGAGGGCGCGGGTGTGCAGCACCATGCCGGCGTCGCAGTGGGCGCACTTGAGCATCCACCCGCAGGCGCGCGAGGAGCAGCAGACGTAGGAGGCGTAGCCGCGGCGGTTGAGGAGAAGGATCGCCTGCCCGCCGGCTTCGATCGTCTCGGCGAGGGCGCCGCCGAGCGTCGGGCCGATCGCCTGGAGGGGGGCGCCGTGGCGCGGGTTCCGGGCCTCGGGCCCGGGGGGCGGGTCGCCGCGCTCCAGGAGCCAGTCGACGATCTCGACGCGCGGGAGCTTGCCGCCGCCGACGCGGTCGGGGAGTTCCCAGAGCCGGTACCGCCCTTCGGTCGCGTTGAGCCAGGACTCGAGCGAGGGGGTGGCGCTGCCGAGGAGGACGGGGCAGCCGGCCTCCTGGGCGCGTTTGATGGCGACGTCGCGCGCGTGGTAGCGGGGGAGCTGGTCCTGCTTGTACGAGGCGTCGTGCTCCTCGTCGACGACGATGAGCCCGAGCCCGCCCTCGGCGATCGGCGCGTGGCGGAGCGGTGCGAAGACGGCCGAGCGGGCCCCGACCACGACGCGCGCGGCGCCGGAGGCGGCGGCCGACCACTGCTGGTTGCGCATGCTCGCGCTGAGGCCCGAGTGGAGGACGGCGACGCCCTGCGCGCGGAAGCGGTCGAGGAAACGGCCGGCCGTCTGGGGCGTGAGGCTGATCTCGGGGACGAGCACGATCGCCGAGCCGCCGGCGTCGAGGACGCGCTCGATGAGGCGGAGGTAGACCTCCGTCTTGCCGCTGCCGGTGACGCCGCGGAGGAGGTGGACGGAGAAGCCGCCGAAGGCGGAGGCGACGCCGGCGACGATGCCGGCCTGCCCGCCGGTGAGCTGCAGGCCGGGGCGGGCGTCCGGCTCCTCGCGGGCGGAGGCGCCGAGGAACTCGCCGGGCGTCCGCACGCGGCGGACGCGGACCTCGCGGAGCAGCCCGCGTTCGAGGAGGCGGTTGACGGGGGCGAGCGATTTCGCCCCGATGCGGGCCGCGAGCGCCTTGGCGGGCATCGGGAAGTCGTCCGGGGGGAGGGCCCGGATGGCCTGCCAGGCGCGGGCGACGGAGGGGGTGAGCGGGCGCGGCTCCGCGGCGGGCGGCTCGGCGTCGGGAGGCGGGGGGGATGGAGAGGGGGCGGCGGGCGCCTCGTCGGCGCGTTCCAGGAGCACTTCGAGGCGGCTGCCGACGCCGCGTTTGACGGCCGCGGGGAGCATGGTGCCGAGCGCCATGCCGAGGGGGCAGACGTAGTACGCGCTGATCCAGCGTCCGAGGGAGACGAGTTCGGGGAGGAGCGCGGCCTCGGTGGCGCCCTTGACGGGGCGGACCTTGGCGGGGTCGACGCCCTGCAGGAGTTCCGGGCCGCCGCGTTCGACGACGATGCCGTGGGCGGTCTGGTGCCCGAGGGGGACCTCCACGCGTTGCCCGACGGGGAGGTCGCCGGCGTAGGTGAACGCCTCGGGCGGTTCCTTGTCGCGCCCGCGCCAGTGCCCGCCGCGGTCGATGCCGCGCTCGACGGCGACGCGGACGTAGCGTCCCTCCGGCGGGGGGGCGGCGGGCGTCGTGCGCGCGCCGCGGCGGGGGCGGTTGGCGCCGGGGTTCTCTGGGCCGCCGAAGAGGGACTCGTCCATCGGTGGGGCAGGCTAGGAGCGGCGGGGAGGGGTCGCGGGGCGGGCGTCGCGTCGCGGAGATCGCCGGATCGACGCGGCGGGAGGGAGGACGGGGTGATCTGCGCGCGTTTGGGCTCGTACAGTTGCCGAACCGCCACGCCCCAGGAGACATCCCGCCCATGTCCGACGCACGCTCTGCGAACGAGGTTCGTTCCGGGTCCGACCGCCTGCCCGCCGCGCGGCTGGCTTTGGCGGAGGGGTCGGTGTTCCACGGGCGAGCGTTCGGCGCCAACCACACGACGACGGGGCAGCACCTGACGATCACCGGCGAGGTCGTGTTCAACACGGCGATGAGCGGGTACCAGGAGTCGCTGACGGACCCCTCGTACACCGGGCAGATCCTCGTGCAGACGGCGCCCCTGATGGGCAACACCGGCGCGAACCCGGAGGACGTGGAGTCCGGACGCGTGCAGGTGGCGGGGTTCGTGGTGCGCGAGCTGGCGCGGCAGCACTCGAACTTCCGCGCGACGCAGGACCTCTCGGCGTACCTCGCGGACCACGGCGTGCTCGGGATCACGGGGATCGACACGCGGGCGCTGACGCGGATCCTCCGCACCCGCGGCTCGACGATGGGGGTGCTGACGGACGATCCGATGCCGAGCGACCGGGAGCTGGTGGAGCGGGCCCGGGCGGCGGGAGGGATGGCCGGGCAGAACCTGGTGCCGCTCGTCGGGTGCTCGACCGATCAGGCGTGGTCGGAGGACCTCGGGGCGTGGCGCGGGCTGGCGTCGCAGGATCTCCGGGCGGGGGACCGGCTGATGCCGAAGGCCGGGCACTCCGGGGAGCGGCTGCGCGTGCTGGCCGTGGACTGCGGGGCGAAGCGGAACATCCTGCGGAACCTGACGGACCGCGGGTGCGAGGTGACGGTGATCCCGCACGACACGCCGGCGGAGACGATCCGCGGGCGGTTCCGGGAGGGCGAGTTCGACGGGCTGTTCATCTCGAACGGCCCGGGCGATCCGGCGGCCGTGGAGAACCTGATCGCCACCCTGCGGGAGCTGATCCGGGACCCCGACCAGACGCCGCCGACGTTCGGGATCTGCCTCGGGCACCAGCTCCTGGCGCTGGCGGCGGGGGCGAAGACGTACAAGCTGAAGTTCGGGCACCGCGGGGCGAACCAGCCGGTGCTCGACAGGACGCGCGGGCGGGTGGAGATCACGAGCCAGAACCACGGGTTCGCGGTGGACGCGGCGAGCCTGGAGGCCGTGGGCGGCGAGGCGACGCACATCCACCTGAACGACGGGACGCTGGCGGGCTTCCGGCTCAAGGACCGCCCGGTGTTCGCGGTGCAGTACCACCCCGAGGCGAGCCCGGGCCCGCACGACGCGAGCGTCCTGTTCGTTCGTTTCGTCGGTATGATGCGCGAGCGGGGGGCGGCGGCGGTGTGACGGCTAACGGGGGTGGGGGGTGGGGTGTGGGTGGGGCGTCGGGCGCGTCGCCGGGGAGAAGCATGAGCGCGTTGGTGGTGCCGCCGATCCGGTATTCGATGACGCTGGAGGTTCCGGCCCGCCGGGCGTTCGACGCGTTCACGCGCGGGATCGGGGCGTGGTGGCCGGCGGAGAACACCTGGGCCAAGGGCGGGCTGGCGGCGATGGTGCTCGAGCCGCGGCCCGGGGGGCGGTGGTTCGAGCGGGACGCGTCCGGCGTGGAGCGATCGTGGGGCCGGGTGCTCTCGTGCAGCGTGCCGCAGCGGATCGTGCTGGGGTGGGGCGTCTCGCCGGAATGGAAGCCGGAGGCGGACCCGCGGCGGGCGTCGCGCGTGGAAGTGCGGTTCGTGCCGCAGACGCTGGCCTCGGTGCGGGTGGACCTGGAGCACCGGGACTTCGGGAACCACGGGGCGGGGGCCGAGGCGCTGCGGCGGGCGCTGGCCGGGGAGAAGGGCTGGGCGAACCTGCTCGCCCGCTACCGCGAGGCGACGGTCGGGCAGCGGAGTTCGTAATCCCGGGGGATGCGGCCGGGTGATGATCGGCCATTGGCCCGGATTTCGCGTCGTTCTGTAAAACAGACCAAGCAGCGATGCCGCGAGATGGGGGGGGCGGCTCCGGGGTCCGACGGCGTGCCCTTCTCCACGGCCCGGTCTGCGGCTGCGGGCAGGAAGCGGGAGGGGGTGGCGGCTCGGCCCGGCCCGGCGGGAGAGTGAACAGCGGCCGTGGCGGGCCTCCGGCCGGGCATCGCTTGTGATCTGCCCAAACGCCGGCCCTGTCGCGACCGTCAACTCGGATGGCGGCGGTGGGCGGAGCGTCGGCAGGGCTGGGGCGTGGATGCCGTGGAAACCAGCTCTGGAAGGGTCAGGGAAGCGCGGTGGCCCCGTATCGGCGTTGATGCCCGGTCGCTCTGTTCAGCGGAGGACGACGCCCTTGCCGTTGCACTCGGGGCAGGGGATGGGCTTGCCGGCGCTGGGGGCGAGGAAGTGTCCGCGCTCGTTGGGGAGGTTCTTGGCGAGGGTCGTCGGGCAGGGCACCCAGCGGCGGCCGTCGCAGGTGGGGCAGGTGGCGGTTTCGAAGGAATGGGTGAGCTTGAGGGTGGTCGTCACGGTCTCCTCCCGTGGCTGACTCGTGGGGGGGATGGCGGCCCCTCCGGGGCCGGGCGTTTCAATTTAACAGAACAGGCATTATCGGACTCTCGATGCCGTGGCTCCTCGGCTCCTGGTGGAGCGGCGGACGCCGGTTCGTTGCCCGGGCGTCCCCGGTTGTGCTACGCCATCTTAACCCCCCGGATGCTGGCGGCGCACAAAGTCAGCAAAGACAATGCGGCGACCGCGCGATCCGGGCCGGCGAATGCGCGTTCCGCAAGGTCGAGGAACGGGAGCCGATGGCCGGGGAGTCGAGAGCCGAGCGTGGCTGCCGAGAGGGATCAGGAGCGGGTCAGGGGAGGACGGTGATCTGGATCGGCAGCACCGATCCGTCCGCGGCCGGCAGGACGTCCAGCGTCACGGACGGCGCGAAGTCGTGGCTCCCAAGGCCCGGCCTGAGGGGCAGCGGGCGGTCGGCGCCGTCGGGGGTGCGGAGGCGGGCCGCGAGGTCGTACGTCCCGAGCGGGATGTCCGCGGGGTACCAGTACGAGCCGGCGGAGACGCCGCAGCCGAACGTGCGTTCGTAGGTCAGCGGGTTGGCGGGGCGCCCGTCCAGGAGCGGGCCGCGCGGTGTGAGGATGAGCGTGAGGACGGAACCGTCGGGGAAGGCCGCGGGAGCATCGGAGCGTTCCGCGGCGATGCTGACCTGGAGGGAGCCGCCGTAGTACTTGCCCCACTCGTCGTGGCGGCCGGGCTCGCCGGCGGCTTGGCCCGGCTTGAGGCCGGAGATCCGCCACTCGAAGTCCTTGCGGATGCCCTCGGCGGAGTCGTGGCGTTGGCCCGTGACGCCGTCCGCGGGGTGGAGGACGAGGAGGATCGGGCGGCCGGCGGCGTCGGTGTGCCGGAACTCGGCGCGGAGGCCGTAGATCCCCTCCGGGACGCGCTGGCGGTACCGGCCGTCGGGGCCGGCTGGACCTCGAAGCGTGCGTTCTCGCCGGCCATGGTGGTGCCGTAGATGTGGATGGTGGTGTTGGGGAGCGGGTTGCCGGCGGCGTCGGTGACGCGGCCCTGAACCGTGTTCGGTTCCACGGCCGGGGCGGCGGCCGCGTCTGGCGCGGCCTGGGGTCGGGCGGGCTCGCACCCGGCGAGGAGAGCGAGGGGGAGGACGAGGGAAACCCGGCGGACGGTGCGGCTGGTCATATGGGGTCTCGGCGAGAAGCCGGGATCATCGGTTGCGCGAGGGGCGGGGTGTGAGCCTGATGGGCAACGGGGTACCGGGGTTCAGCCACTCCCCCGCCGCGGGACGAGGTGCTGAGGCTCCCTCTGTTTTACAGAACCCATGGAAGTGCGTGGCCGGGTCGGATCAGACGCTCGGGAGATCGAGGCGGGCTTGGCGCCGAGCAATCGGGAGCAGCAGCGTGAAGGACGGAGCGAGTCGCATCCCGTGACGGCACGTG
>CAYMFP010000033.1:14840-17783 GCA_964389385.1 uncultured Phycisphaeraceae bacterium
TGCGGTTGGAGCCGCAAGCCGGTGCTGGATCCCCGTTGTGCTCACGGCCTGCGTCCCTCTGTTCCGCACGGAGGAGGCGCGCGGAACGCGGCACGCGAGCAATCGCTTGCTTCTTCCCATCACAACAGGTTTCCCCGTCCACGCGTGCCTCTCCCCCCTACCGCCCCACCCGCCCCACCCGCCCCACCCGCCCACTCTCCGCACGCTCCCGGGGTCGCGGGGAGGGGAGCTTCACGCGTGGAACAGTTCTGGGGCGTCCGGGGTTCGTGCCTGTTGAGACGGCGTGGGCGCGGCCGCGATCGATGTGAGGGGTGGAAGGTCCGGCGGGCGGGTTTGCTCGAACACGTGGCCGACGTGGCGGAACGCGCGTGGCGGCGCGGCCGCCTTGAACCGTCATCGACAGAAGCGCCTCGCCCGCGCCGGGCCCGGGGACATGCACCGTGCAGCAGCACCATTCGGATCATCACGGACGAGCGGGCCACGACGAAAGCGGAGCGTTCATCGATCCCGTCTGCGGGATGACGGTCGAACCCGCCGCCGCCGCGGATTCCGTCGAGCACGGCGGGCGGACGTACCTGTTCTGCTCGAAGGGGTGCGCGGCGAAGTTCCGGGCGGATCCGGAACGCTACGCCGCCGGCGCGTCGGGCCCGGGAGCGGAGCGTGCGTGCTGCCATGGCGGACACGGCGGCGGGGCCGGCGAACGCGGCGGCGATGCGCAGCCCGGGGCGGTCTACACGTGTCCGATGCACCCGGAGGTGCGGCAGATCGGGCCGGGGAGCTGCCCGATCTGCGGCATGGCGCTCGAGCCGGTCGACGCGGCGGCGGAGCAGGACGACACGGAACTGCGCGACATGCGGCGGCGGTTCTGGATCTCGGCCGTTCTGTCGGCGCCGCTGCTCGTCTGGACGATGGGCGAGATGATCCCGGGGAGCCCGCTGCGTGACATGGTGGAGCCGCGGGTCTCGCGGTGGGTTCAGCTCGCGCTCGCCTCGCCGGTGGTGCTGTGGGGGGCGTGGCCGTTCTTCGTCCGGGCGTGGTTCAGCGTGCGGACGATGCGGCTGAACATGTTCACGCTCATCGGGATGGGCGTGGGCGTGGCGTACCTCTACAGCCTGGCGGCGACGGTCGCGCCCGGGGCGTTCCCGCCTGGATTCCGCGGCGAGGACGGCGGTGTGGAGGTCTACTTCGAGGCGGCGGCGGTCATCGTCACGCTCGTGCTGCTCGGGCAGGTGCTGGAGCTGCGCGCCCGGAGCAACGCCGGCGCCGCGATCCGCGAGCTGCTCGAACTCACCCCGCCGACGGCGCGGCGACTGCGCGGCGACGGGACGGACGAGGAGGTGCCGCTCGAGGCGCTGCGCGAGGGCGACCGCCTGCGCGTGCGCCCCGGGGACAAGGTGCCGATCGACGGCGCGGTCGTCGAGGGGCGCAGCAGCGTGGACGAGTCGATGCTCACCGGCGAGGCCGTGCCGGTGGAGAAGGGCCCCGGAGACGAGGTCACCGGCGGGACGATCAACGGGACGGGGGCGTTCGTCATGCGCGTCACACGCGTCGGCGGCGAGACGACGCTGAGCCGCATCGTCGCGATGGTGGCCGAGGCGCAGCGCAGCCGGGCGCCGATCCAGCGCGTCGCCGACCGCGTGGCGGGCGTCTTCGTGCCGGCCGTCGTGGTGGTCGCGGCGCTCGCGTTCGCGGTGTGGGCGCTCGTCGGCCCGCCGCCGGCGCTCGCGTACGCGCTGCTGGCGGCGGTGAGCGTGCTGATCATCGCGTGCCCGTGCGCGCTCGGGCTCGCGACGCCGATGTCGATCATGGTCGCGGCCGGGCGCGGGGCGAAGGAGGGCGTGCTCATCCGCGACGCCCGGGCGTTGGAGACGCTCGCGAAGGTCGCCTGCGTCGCGGTCGACAAGACGGGGACGCTGACCGCGGGGCGCCCCGAACTCGTCGCCGCGGAAGCGGGCGAGGGGTTCGATGAGTCGGAGTTGCTCGCGCTCGCGGCGGGCGTGGAGCGTTCGAGCGAGCACCCGCTCGCGTCGGCGATCGTCCGCGGGGCGGAGGCGCGCGGCGTCGAGCGGCTGGAGGCGACGGACTTCGAATCGCGGACGGGGCGGGGCGTGCTGGCCTCGGTGCGGGGGCGGCGCGTCGCGATCGGGTCGGCGCGTCTGCTGGGGGACGTCGGCGCGGACGCCTCGGCGCTCGAGGCCGCGGCGGCGGAGCACCGGGCCGAGGGGAGGACGGCCGTGCTCGTCGCGGTGGACGGTCGCCCGGCCGGGCTGCTCGTCGTGGAGGACCCGGTCAAGCCGACGACGCCGGAGGCGATCGCCGCGCTGCACGCCGAGGGGATCGAGGTGGTGATGCTGACCGGGGACAACCGCCGCACGGCCGAGGCGATCGCCCGGCGGCTCGGGATCGACCGGGTGGAGGCGGAGGTCCTGCCGGACGAGAAGGCCGCGGCGATCGCGAAACTCCGGGAAGGCGGTCGGCTGGTGGCGATGGCGGGCGACGGGGTGAACGACGCCCCGGCCCTGGCCCGGGCCGACGTGGGCGTCGCGATGGGGACGGGCGCGGGGGTGGCGCTCGAATCGGCCGGGATCACGCTCGTCGGGGGGGATCTCGGCGGGCTGGTGCGGGCGCGGCGCCTGAGCCGACGGACGATGCGGAACATCCGCCAGAACCTGTTCCTGGCGTTCGTCTACAACGCGGCGGGGATCCCGATCGCGGCGGGCGTGCTGTACCCGTTCACCGGGGCGCTGCTCAGCCCGATGATCGCCGCGGCCGCGATGAGCCTGAGTTCGGTCAGCGTGATCGCCAATGCGCTGCGCCTGCGACGCTGAGGCGGGGGGAGCGCCCGGCGGCGTCCAAAAAACGAGAACGGCCCTGGCGGGGGCCAAGGCCGTTCGGCGAAAGCGGGTGACCGGAATCGAACCGGCGACATTCAGCTTGGGAAGC
>CAYMFP010000034.1:0-17598 GCA_964389385.1 uncultured Phycisphaeraceae bacterium
CACACAAGGACCCCAAATGCCCTTCACCGGAAAAGCCACCTTCTCCGCCGGCCCCGCCCTCCCCGAGATCGCCGAGGACGTCTCCGACATCGTCGGCATCGTCAGCCCGCACGAGACGCCCCTGCTCGACCACCTCGGCGATCCGCGCCGCGAGGCCCGCAGCACCGTGCACGAGTGGATCGAGGACGCGCTCGTCCCCAACGCCGCGCGCATCGACCAGCCCGCCCTCGCCGACGACGGCGCCACCACCCTCCTCACCGTCGACGACGCCCGGCCCTTCCGCCCCGGAGACCTCGTCCGCGTCGCCTCGACGCCCGAGGTCGTCCAGGTCGCGGGCGTGAGCGGGCAGCAGATCACCGTCGTCCGCGGCTACGGCGGCACGCCCACCACCATCATCCAGCACGGCATGGCGGTCGTCTCCCTCGGCACGCCCGCGCTCGAGGGCGCCGACGCCGCCGA
This sequence comes from uncultured Phycisphaeraceae bacterium, assembly GCA_964389385.1. Lineage (GTDB taxonomy): Bacteria > Planctomycetota > Phycisphaerae > Phycisphaerales > UBA1924 > CAYMFP01. The sequence continues at coordinate 460 of CAYMFP010000034.1, forward strand.
GCCCCGCTTCACCGCACGCGTCCGCCGGCGCAACTACACCCAGATCTTCGCCGCCACCGTCGAGGTCTCCGGCTCCATGCAGGCCGCCCGCGCCCACGGCGTCGGCGACGAGGAGGACTACCAGCGCCAGGAACGCCTCCGCGAGCTGCTCCGCGACCTCGAGAACACCGTCATCAACGGCGTCGCCCCGGCCGAGGACCCGCAGGGCTCGGGCACGGTCCGCCGCTCGATGAACGGGCTGCGCCGGCTCATCACCACCAACCGCTTCGCGCCCGGCGCCGACGGCTTCCCCTCCGGCGCGGAGGGCGACGAGGAACGCCTCACCGAGGAGATGCTCAACACCGCGATGCGCGCCGTGTGGGAGCAGTCCTCGGGGCAGCTCGACACCATCCTCGTCGGCGGCGCCCAGAAGCGCCGCATCAACGCCTTCGCCGGCAACCGCGCCTACACGCCCGACGACGCGCGCTACCGCGACATGATCAGCGTCTACGAGAGCGACTTCGGCGTCTGCCGCGTCATCCTCAGCCGGTGGGTCCCCCCCAGCACCGTCATGCTCCTCGACTCCTCGAGGATCGAGGTCCTCCCCCTCGCCGGACGCGCGTTCCACTACAAGCCCCTCGCCGCCCGGGGCGACGCCGTCGGCGGGCAGCTCATCGGCGAGTACACCCTCGAACTCCGCAACGAGAACGCCCACGCCGTCATCGAGGGGCTGACCTCCTGACCCGCCGGACGATGGCCTCCTCCGCCCGCGCCCGGGCCGCCCGGACGCGGGTTTTCCCCAGCGAAAGGACCGCCCATGCCCCTCTTCGCCTGCGACCGCGACCTCGTCGCCCTCGAGCCCGGCCTCCCGCGGCGCGCCGTCTGGCTCGGGCAGCGCCTCGCCTCCGGCACGTGCTCCGTCGCCCCGCGCGACGGCGTCGAGGCCGCCGTGCTCGAAGCCTCCTCCGCCACCCTCGGCTTCGGCGAGGCCGGCGTCGACGACGGGTGCGTCGTCACCGTCGCCGGGCGCGCGGTGGAGGTCGTCCGCAGGCTCTCCGGCACGGAACTTATCGTCTGCGCCCCGCGCGGCGCCCCCGCCGATCCGCCCCTCCCGCCCGAGCCGATCGCGGAGGCGCCCTTCGAGATCCCCACCTGGCGCCCGCAGATCGCGATCACCGAGACGCAGGTCCTCCGCATGCTCGGGCTCGACCCCGCGGACCCCGACGCCGCCGACGCGGTCCTCGAACCCTGGAACCTCCGCCCCCTCGTCTGCTACGGGGCCCTGCACCTCATCCACGCCGAACTCGAGCGCACCGGCGCCGCCGAGCCCGGCGAGGCCGAACGCTACCGCCGCCTCTGGATGCACGCCCGCGCCACCCTCACCGTCGCCCTCGACCACGACGCCGACGGCTGCGCCGACACCCACCGCCCCCTCACCATCACCGCCTTCAAACGCGTCTGACCCCACCCCCACCCCCCAGGTGCCACTGCTCCACGGCCTCGCGCAGCGAGCCGCGCAGCAGCGGCGCGTCTCCCGCCGACTTCTTCTCCTCATCCGGTTTTCTAGCGATCTGGCCTTCTGGGAGTTCCGCCCTCCCCCAAAGGACCGCCAATGCTGATTCTGAACCCCTCCCAAGTCCGCTTCGGCCAGACACCCTGGCCCGGCGTCACCTCCGTCGCCATCTCCCGCGAGGCCGCCCGCCTCGTCGAGGCCTACGGCGACGGCTCCCCCCACGCCCGCTTCGTCGACGCGCCCGAGGAGCGCGTCGAGGTCGAGGTCCGCCAGTCCCTCGACTCCGCCTCCGGAGATTCCCCCGCCAACCTCGCCGTCGGCACCGAGGACGACCTCGCCTTCGAACGCTCCTGGTCCGGCACCGACGCCGGGCGCGAGGCGATCACCGTCCGCGCCGTCGTCCTCGCCGACCGCATCGTCCTCGGCGAGGGCGGCGGGCGCGCCCCGCGCGCCGTCCGGCTCGTCCGTCTCCGCGCCGTCTCCCCCGACGGCGCGGACCCCGTCGCCATCGAACCCCTCGACGGAGGCGCCGCATGAGCCAGTTCGGCAGCAAGAACCTCTTCGGCTCCGGGCCCCACCGCTTCGCCTTCGCCGAGCGCGGGCAGGAGGTCGTCCCCAACTACGTCCTCATCGGCTCCGGCATCCCCGGAACCACGTCCGTCGGCCCGCGCGAACTCGACGTCGTCGTCCGCGGCCGGCTCGTCGCCGACACCGAGCCCGCCCTCTGGACCCTCCGCGCCGCCATCGCCGCGGAGGCCGAGGGCAACGCCCCGCAGACCCTCACCGACAACGCCGGCCACGCCTGGCCGCAGATGACCCTCATCTCATACAAGGAGGCCGACCGCGTCGATCGCGGCCGCGTCTGGTCCATCGCCTACGAAGCCACCTTCCGCAAGTTCACCTGACCCCACCCCACCCCGAGTGCCACTGCTCGCCGCCCCGCTCCGCGGGGCCGGCGCAGCAGTGGCGTATCCCCTCCTCCGACTGCCTGCCGCCTGCCGCCTGCCGATTCCCCAGTCCCTCCCCCCGGCCGCCGGTTCCCGGATCCCGGATCCCCCCAATGACCGACCTCATCCCCCCGCTCACGCAGTTCGGAGCCGCCGGCCTCATCGGCGCCATGTGGGTCGTCGAGCGCCGCGCCGCCGCGCTCCGCGAGCGTCAGATCGCCGAGGCCCACGAGGCGCTCGTCCGACGCCGCGACGAACTCGCCGTCCTCGTCGACGTCCTCCGAGACAACGCCCGCGCCATCGCCGGCATCGAGTCCGCACAGCGCGCCGTCGCCGAAGCCCTCGACCGCCTCGGCTCTGGTGGCGCCGGTCTCCGACCGCCCGCTCCAGCCCCCCGCCCGCAAACACCCTGATCCCCTCCCCCTCCCGCATCCAGCAATCCAGCCTTCTGGCGATCGAGCCATCTGCCCTCTGCCAATCTCCGGCTCCGCCGGTACCATCCCCACGTGACCCGGGCGTTCCGCTCCGCGATGCTTCTCCCCCTCGTCGCCGCCGGCTGCACGGCCTTCCGCGGCGCCGATCCCGCCGCGCACGCCCCCATCCCCCCCGGCGAGCCCGCCCCCGAGCCCGGACCCTTCGCCCCCGCCTCCATCCGCATCTACCCCCTCACCCACCTCGGCCTCAGCCGCGAGGGCGTCCCCCAGCTCGTCCTCCACATCGAGTTCACCGACCAGTGGCGCGACACCGTCAAGGCCGTCGGCGTCCTCCGCGTCGGACTCTCCCGACCCCCGGGCGTCGCCGACCGCCCCCCGGCCGCCGAGGTCGCCGAACTCAACTGGGAGATCGACCTCCGCGACCCCGCCGTCAGCACCCGCTACTACGACCGCGCCACCCGCACCTACCGCATCACCCTCACCGGCCTCCCCCCGTGGGTCGAACAGGTCGCCGCCGCCCCCACCTCCGGCCCCGACACCGGCCAGCGCGTCGCCGTCACCGCCGCCTTCGAAACCCCCACCCCCGACGGCCACCTCCGCATCCTCCGCGACACCTACATCATCCGAAGGTGAGGGAGAGGGGGAGGATGGTGAGGGTCTTGGAGTCTTGGAGCAGGATAAGTCAGGGCCCGTCGAGCTTGCGGATGACCGCGGCCAGGACACGGGCGGCTTCTGCGTGCCGGGCCACGAGTTGATCGGCCGCGGGATCCTTCAGCATGCCGAGGCGATGCGAAAGTCCGATGAGGTAACCAACTTCCCTCAGAGAGGCGAACGCCGTGACCAGGAAGTGCACGAACTCCTTCTGCGTCCGCCGGGCACAGCCTTCCACGATGTTGGTCGGCACCGAGACCGCGGCCCGCCGCATCTGCGAAACGATCCCGTACAACTCCGCCGGAGGAAAGCGAGCTGTTGCACGGTACACGTCGATGACCAACTCGTCCGCGAGCTCGAACGCGCGGAGCTTCCGATGATCACGGCTCATGCGGCCAGAATACCGGCCTAGTCCGGCCTCGTCCCCGGGATCTCCCCTCCGGCTCCAGGACTCCAGGACCCAAGACTTCAAGACTCCTCTTCGAGATCCCCCAACTGCTCGTACTTCTCCCGATACTTCCTTTCCAGCGCCTTCTGCTTGTCGTCCAAAACCACCCGCCGCCCGTCGATGAACGCATGCAGGACGTTCGTCGTGATCTCCAGCGGATTCCCGTCCGTCACGATCAGCGTCGCCGACTTCCCATCCTCCAGCGACCCGTACCGGTCCGCGATCCCCAGGATCTCCGCCGCCCGCACCGTCACCGCCTCCAGCGCCGCCTCCGGGTCCAGCCCGTGCGCCGCCGCCATCGCCGCCTCGTACGCCAGGTTCCGCTCGTTCCCGTCCCGCTCCGCACCCGCCAGGCACCACCGCACCCCAGCGGCCTCCAGCCGCGCCGGAAGCGCGAACGCCTCGTCGTACGCGCTGTCCGAACGCCGCGGGAACCGGTGCGTCCCGCCCACGATCACCGGCACGTCGTGCTCGATCAGCAGCTCCGCCACCAGGTCCGCGCTCTGCCCGCCCACCACGATCGGCCGCAGCCCGCGACCCACGGCCCACGCCACGGCCTCGGCGATCTGCTGCATCTCCGACGCCCGCAGGAACACCGGCCGCTGCTCCGTTCCCGACCCCTCCTCCGGCGGCAGGCACGCCAGCATCGCCTCCAGGCGCAGGTCCGCCGGCGACTCCCGCTCCGCCGCCCGCTGTCCCCGGTACGCCTCCGCCCGACGCCACAGCCGGTCGATCGCCGCGACGTCCTCCGCGATCCGCTCCTCCTGCTCCTCCTCGTCCTCGTCCATCCACCACCGCTCCACCGGGCGCGGGAACGGCCAGTTCACGATCTGCCCCGCCGAGGCGACCACCGCCAGGTCCTCGTTGGTCCACCCGTCCATCCGGATCACGGCCGGCTGCCCCGGCATACGCCCCCCGTCCGGGCTCGTCATCGCCAGCAGCACCCCGTTCGAGCGCGTCACCGGGATGAGCGTCGTGTCCGGGTTCAGGGCCGTGATCGCCCGGACCTCGGGGGAGAAGTCGCCGAGTTCGTCCATGTCGCGCGTGACGTCCACGGCCGCGATCTCGATCAGCCCGATCTGCGCGTCCGCGTGGATCAGCCCCGGGTAGACGTGCAGCCCCCGGGCGTCGATCACGTCGGCCGCGCGGCGGTCCATCGGGATCTGCCCCTCGGCGACGTGCGTGATGACGCCGTTCTCGAAGCGGAGCGTGCCGGACTCGATGGTCCGCCCGGCCATCGTGTGGATCGTCGCGTTGAGGATCCAGACGGGCTTCGTCTGCGGCGGCGCGGCCGGAACGAGGTCCTGGGCCCGGGCGGCGGCGGCCAGGAGCAGGCAGGCGGCGAGGGTGGTTCTGATCATGGCGTGCATTCTCAATTCCGGAGCCATGCGAAGTCGTGGGCGAGGCCGCAGCCGCAGTCGCCCCGCGCGCTCGCGGGCAGGTCGGGGTCGAGCCCGCGCTCGAGCAGGGCGAGGTTGTGCTCGCGCAGGGCGCGGAGCTGCGCGCGGACCAGGAGGGGGACGCCCTCGGTCGCGTCGCCCTCGATGCGCGGGTCCTCGTCTTCCGGGGTCGGGGCCTCCTCCGGCGCGGCGGGCTTGCGGTCGATGTCGAGGATCTTCTCGATGAGGCGCTGCCGCTCGGCGGCGATGCGATCGCGCATCGCCCGGTCGTCGTCGAGGGAGAAGTAGCGGCGGCCGTCGATCCAGGTCTGTTCGCAGCGGGTCAGCGTGCTCAGGGGATCGCCGGACCAGACGGCGAAGTCCGCGTCCTTGCCGGGCTCGAGCGAGCCGACGCGATCGTCGATGCCGAGCTGGATCGCCGGGTTGATGGTGACGAACCTGAGCGCCTCTTCGGGCGTGATGCGCCCGTTCGAGTACTTCACGGCCTTGGCGGCCTCGCGGTTGAGGCGCCGCGCCAGCTCGTCGGAGTCGGAGTTGAAGCTCGTGAGCACGCCGGCGTCGTGCTGGATCGGGCCGGCGTAGGCGATCGCGTCGTAGACCTCGAACTTGTACATCCACCAGTCGCTGAAGATCGAGGCGCCGACGGCGTGCTCGCGCACGGCCTCGGCGACCTTGTAGACCTCGAGCCCGTGCTGGAACGTGCCGATGCGGAACCCGAAGTCGCGCGCGATGCGCGTGAGCATGAGGATCTCGTCCTGCCGGTAGGCGTGGCAGTGGACGAGACGCTCGCCGGCGAGGACCTCGGCGAGGGCTTCGAGTTCGAGGTCGCGGCGGGGCGGGACGTCCGGGAGCCTGTACGCCTGCGGGTTCATCCGCCTGACTTCCGCGGCCGAGCGGCGGGTAGGGTCCGAGTCCGGATCGGCGTTGACGCTGCGGAAAGGACGGGGCGCGCGGCGGTTGTCGTCCATGATCTGCCAGAGCAGCGGCTGCTCGGCGTATTCCTTCGCCGCCTGGAAGCGGTCGCGGATGAGGGCTTCGACGCCCATGCGGGTGTCGGGGTAGCGGCCGGCGCGGCGCTTCACGTTCTCGCCGAGGGCGAACTTGATGCCGGGCTTGGCGCCCTCGAAGACGAAGCCCTCGGGGCGGTGGCTGCCCCAGCGGATCTTGTGGGTCCGGCTCTGCCCGCCGATGGGGTTCGCCGAGCCGTGCAGGCTGTTGACGACGGTGAGCCCGCCGGCGAGCTGGCGGTACCAGTTGATGTAGGACGGGTCGAGCGAGTCGCCGACGCGGACCTCGGCCGTGACGGCCTGCCCGCTCTCGTTCACGCCGAGGGAGAAGAGGCCGGTGTGCGAGTGCGCGTCGATGATGCCGGGGGTGACGTGCCGCCCGCCGAGGTCGACGGTCTCGTAGGGCTCGGCGAGGCGGACGCGGGCGAGGACGTCCTGCACCTGCGGGCCCGTGCCGACCGCGAGAACTTTGCCGCCGGAGATAAGCATCGCGCCGTTCTCGACCACGCCCGCGTCGGCGCTGGTCCAGATCGTGGCGTTGGTGAAGAGGACGGTGCGTTGCTCGGGGAGTTCGGCGCGGGCGTAGGGGCCGAAGGGATAGCCGGGGTGGTCCGGGATCTCCGCCTCTTCGTCCTCGCCGTCGATCCTCTCGCCGGTCCAGGCGAAGGTTCCGCCGGCGGAGTCTTCGCCGATGCCCTTGAGCGTGCCGTCGGGCTGCATCGTGGCGCGGAGGGGGTAGGAGCCCGTGCCGTCGTCGGTGTCGTCGACGATGAACGAGATCGTGTCGCCCTCGATCTGCACCTCGCGGGCGGGGGCCACGTTGTCGCCCTCCTTCGCCATGATGTCCGTGCCTTCGACGGTCATGGACATCTCGAAGAACGGGTCGTCGCTCGGGCCGACGTAGAGGCGCCACGTCCCGTCGAAGTCGGGGGTTCCGGCGAGGGGGGAGACGCGGCGGGCGCGGAAGGGCCGCGTCGTGCCGTCGGGGCGGAGGACGCTGCCGAGGAGGCGGTCGGGCTCGCCGGGCCTGGTGACGAGGACCGTCGAGTAGAGTTCCGGCCCCTGCGCGCTCGGGAGCGTGAAGGAGAGGGTGCGTTCGGCGGCCTCGACGTTCTCGGCCTTGTCGCGGTCGTCGGAAGAGGGCGGATCGGCGTCGGGTGTCCTCGGGCCGTCCGAGGGTCTTTGCCCGTTCGGATCCGGATCCTCGCCGGGCTCAGGTCCGGCGTCGGGGTGGTCGTTCGGGCGTTCGCGGATGCCGGTCCAGTTGAACTCGCGGCCGTCGGGGCGGGCGCCGGAGCCGATGAGCGTGCCGTCGCGCTGCAGCTCGCCGCTCAGTCGGAAGACGCCGGGCATGCCGAAGGGGGCGTGGTCGAAGGCGAGCGAGAGGGAGCCGCCGTCGAGCGCGACGTCGGTCGCGGTGGAGGTCTCGGCGACGCCGGGCTCGCTGATGACGATGCGCTCGCCGTCGATCATCATGCGGAGTTCGAAGCGCCCGGCGAGGGTGAGGTTCCACGCGCCCTCGAGCGGGTGGGGTTTGCGCTCCGCGTCGGGCTTCTGCCCGGCGTCGTCGTCTTCGGGCGCCTCGTTCGGTCGTTCCGCGTCGCCGGGCCGCACGGCCGCGCCGTTCGGCAGGACGCGCGTGACGGTGGCCTTGCCCTTCTTCTGCTCGATCTCGTAGCGAGCGGGCGGCCGGGCGGGGGCCGCGTCCGGGGCGGGTTCTTCCTCCCACGTGCCGCGGAAGGCGGTGTGCTCGGGCTTGTTGATCTCGTGGCGCCGGCCGTCGATCCAGACGTCGCGGATCTCGGTCCCCTCGTCGAAGATCGGGCCGCTGGCGACGACGAGGTTGGCGCGCTTGCCGGGCTCGATCGTGCCGAGTTCGTCCGAGAGCCCGAGCAGCTCGGCCGGGCCGGTGGTGAGCATCGCGAGGGCGTCGTCGGGGCTCAGCCCGGCCCGGACGGCGCGGCGGAGGTTGGACAGAAAGCCCTGCTTCTCGCCGTTCGCTTCCTCGCCGACCTCGGCGGCCGAGAGGGCGATGATCGGCGGCGGCGTTCCGTCCGCGAGGCGGGCGGGGTCGATCGCCGCCCGCTCGAAGGCCCCGAGCAGCGCGGCCGGGTTGCGCGGGGCGAACTCCCAGGCGAGCATGTCGTCGAGGCTGGTCGCCTCGGCCTTGGCGCGGGTCGAGACGTCGGGCCTGCCGGGGTACTTGAGGGGGAGGATGAGGGCGCGCAGCAGCCCGGCCTGCGCGTCCTCGGCGAGCGCTCGGAGGTACCGGAACTCCTGCCCGTTGCCGTAGACGACGACCGGGCGGCCGAACTCGCGGGCGATCTTCGTCGCGAGCAGGGCGTGCAGGGGGGACTCGGCGGTGAAGAGCAGGGGGAGGCCGGGGGCGTCCGCGCGCTCGGGCGCGAGGCGCCGGAGGAGGGCCCGCTCGGCGACGGAGCCGTTCGCGGCCGCCCACTCGGCGTCGAGGAGGGTCTGGCGGATGAGGGCGACGGCGCCGATGTCGCTGGTGGGGTAGCGGGCGGCCCCGCCGCTCCCGCCCCACCCGCCGCCCCACCCGCCGTTCTCGAAGTCGACGATCTGGAAGACGGCGTCGCGGAGGAGGGGCGGGCGGGCGGAGGACTCGTCCTCCGGCGGCTCGGCGAGGGAGACGACGGCGGAGGCGCCGGCGAAGATGCCGCCTCTGGGGGCGATGTGCGCGGCCGTGAAACCGAGGGCGCGGTGCTTCCGGGCGGCCTCGTCGGCGAGGCCGGGCCCGTCGGCGGCGTTGCGGTTCGGCGTGACGCGGGGGGACCAGTGGCGGTGCGGGTGGGCGCTGTCGGGGGCGGGGGCGTCGACCTCGACGTAGGGCTCGATGAAGCCGGGGTAGATGTGCAGGCCGGAGGCGTCGATCTCGCGGGCGTGGAGGCGTGCGTCGTTGCCCGAGTTCCCGGGCCCGTGGACGGCGACGATGCGTCCGCCGCGGAGGAGGAGTGTGGCGTCGCGGAGGACCTCGCCCGGGCGGGGGTGGATGGTGGCGCCGGTGAGGCGGACGGCGTCGGGCTCGGCCCGGCGCGGGCCGTTGGGCGGCAGGGCGAGGGGGCCTGAGGCGGTGGGCTGGGCTCGTGCCGCGGGGAGGAGGCTGGCGAGAGAGCAGGCCGCGGCGAGGAGAGCGACGGCCGGGCGGAGGATGTTCGGGAGCCGCATGGGGCGGAGCGTAGCGGGGAGGCGGCGGAGGCCGCAAACGCGGGTGTCGGGGGGTGGAGAAGCGAGCGGGCCCGGCGTGTGCCGGGCCCGCGCGGTGATGGCGTTGGGTGTCGGGCGGGGTCAGGCGCGGCGGCGGCGGGCGGCGAGGGCGGAGAGGCCCAGGAGCCCGAGGCCGGCGGCGTGGGGGACGGGGACGGCGGTGACGGAGAAGGTGAGGTTGTCCCAGTAGACGTCGTAGTCGCCGGCGGCGCCCTGGTTGTGGACGTTGAGGATGATGTTGTCGATCGAGTCGGCGTGGCGGGCGTCGACGGTGCCGATGGTGTCGCCGTTGACGATGAAGTGGACGGTGTCGCCGACGAGGTGGATCTCGAGGGTGCTCCAGGCGTCCAGGCCGTAGGAGGCGGAGGCGGCGGTCCAGCCGATCTCGCTCTGCCACCAGCGGAAGCCGGTGTAGTTGCTGTCGCCGTCGACCTCGCCGCCGACGACGTACTCGATGATGGGGTAGGAGAGGTTGCCGTTGGACATGGTGGTCCAGAAGCCGGCGCGGGTGCCGACGGCCCAGGTGCTGTCGACGAAGAGGTCGATGGCGACGGAGCGGATGGTGGAGTCCGCGCCGTGCTTCATCCCCTGGTAGTTGTAGAAGTTGCTGCTGTAGGAGGTGCCGTCGCGGTTGGCCTCGTTGTCGGCGGCGCGGACGCCGTGGCGGAGGCGGGAGTCGCCGTCGAAGTGGGCGATCTCGAAGACCGCGGGGGTGTAGCGGTCCTTGGTGAAGTCGGCGAGTTCGGCGGGGTCGTCGAAGGTGTGGACGGTGCCGGCGTGGGCGGCCGCGGCGCAGGCGGCGGCGAGGAGGGCGGTGCGGATCTTCATGACTTTCTCTCCTTCAGCTCGACTCGGGAACATCGGGGGCGCGGCCGAGCAACGCCTCCGCGGGCTGCGCAGGGCGGCCTCGGCAGAAGTGTGCGCGTTCGGCGGCGGCCCGGCGCGGCGAGGTCCCAAATATGGGTGAAAAAGGGAGAACTTCTGGTGCGATAACTCGGTGTTGTGGGGTGAAGACCCCAGCAAAGACTGCGGGCCCGGCGTGTGCCGGGCCCGCGCGGGTGATGGCGTTGGGCGGGGCTCGCCGTCGCTTCGCCTCGGGCCGCCTTCGGGGCGGGCGCGTCGGAGCGGCGGCGCCCCGGCGGCGTTACGCCCGGCGGCGGCGGGCGGCGAGGGCGGAGAGGCCCAGGAGCCCGAGGCCGGCGGCGTGCGGCGCGGGCACGGCCTCGAGGTCGATGGTGACCGTGAGCCCGCTCTTGAGCGTCACGGTGATGCCGTCGAGGTAGCCGTCGAAGCCGGCGGCCCAGCCGCTGCCGGTCTCGATGCGGAGCAGCATGACGAGGTCGTCGGCGTAGTTGATCACGTCGCCCGAGCCGCTGTTGGCGAAGTCGGCCCAGTCGAGGCTGCCGGCCTGGATGTCGGCGAGGGTGGGGGCGCCGTAGAAGCCCTGGTTGGTGCGGTTGCCGTCGTGGAAGGTGAGCTGGTTCGGGCCCGCGTCGGTCGTCCACTCGGTCCAGCCGGAGGCGTCGACGTTCTTGTTGTTCGCGTAGATCGGCTCGGCGGTGAGGCGGTGGGTGTACCAGCCCGCGTCCTGGGCGTCGTTGGCGTCGTAGGTGTACATCGAGAGGTACCAGAACAGGTCGGGGGATCCCGTGCCCTGCTTGGTGTGCCAGGAGATGCTCTCGATGTCGCCGACGGTGAAGGCGCCGAGGGAGCTGATGTCGATGTCGATCCAGGTCTTGCCGACGCCGCCGGCCCGCCAGGAGCCGGACCCGATCTGGGCGGCGTCGGTCGCGAGGACCGGGGCCGCGCCGCCGGCGTACGTGCCGACGGAGTTGGGCCCGTAGGTGATCGTGGTGCCCCAGGCGGCCCCCGCGAGGGAGCACGCCGCCGCTGCGGCGATGGAACGCTTCATCGTGTTTTTCCTCTCACTCTGGATCGCCCGGGGGCGTTCGCCCTCCGGCGACGTGTCCGTCCGTCTTTGCTCCGGGGCTCGGGCGCCGGAGCCGGCCATTTTGCCGGGCGTGGGGGCCGTCTGCAACGGGGGAGGCCAAAAAGCTCTCGCGCCGGGCCGGTGGCGCCGCGGCCGGGTGTTTATCGGTCCGAGCCGGGCCTCGGCTTGGCCTCGGGGCTGCATCGTGTTCGGGGGGCGTAGCCTTCCACCCCCCCGCCCCGTCCCGGAGCCGCGGTGACGTCCCGCGGGCCCGGGAAACGTATGCGGAGAGCATCGGGCGGACGTGGATGCCCGGACGGAGTGCAACGACATGGCGCAGCTGATCGCTGGGAACGCGGTTATCGGACAGTCCGGCGGCCCCACGGCCGTGATCAACGAGTCGCTGGTGGGCGTGGTGCAGGCGCTCGTGCGGGCCGGGGCGGGGCGGGACGGGTTCCCGATCAAGCGGGTGCTGGGGATGCGGCACGGGGTGCGTGGGCTGACGGAGGGGAACTTCGTCGACCTGACGGAGGTGCCGAACGAGAAGCTGGAGGTGCTGGCGAAGACGCCGTCGGCGGCGCTGGGGTCGACGCGGGACAAGCCGGACGAGGCGTACGGGGAGCGGATCGCCGAGGCGTGCCGGGAGCACGACATCCGGTACTTCTTCTACATCGGCGGGAACGACTCGAGCGACACGTGCCGGATCGTGAACGAGACGGCCGCGGACAAGGGGTGGGACCTGCGGTGCTTCCACATCCCGAAGACGGTGGACAACGACCTGGTGATCAACGACCACACGCCGGGGTTCGGTTCGGCGGCGCGGTTCGTGGCCAAGGCGTGCATGGCGGACTTCCTGGACAACATCTCGCTGCCGGGGATCAAGATCAACGTGGTGATGGGGCGGCACGCGGGGTTCCTGACGGCGGCGTCGGCGCTGGCGCGGCGCGCGGACCTGGGTGAGCAGACGACGGACGGGCCGCAGCTGATCTACCTGCCGGAGGTGCCGTTCGACACGGAGCGGTTCGTGCAGGACGTGGCGGAGATCTACGACCGCAAGAAGCGGTGCCACGTGGTGGTGAGCGAGGGGATCCAGGACACGGAGGGGCGTCCGATCGCGGCGAGCCTGATCAAGGGCGGGCAGGTGGACGCGCACGGGAACGTGCAGCTCTCGGGGTCGGGGGCGCTGGGGGACCTGCTGGCGGACCTGCTGAAGGAGAAGCTGACGCCGGCGGGGGGCAAGCCGCCGCGGGTGCGGGCGGACACGTTCGGGTACGTGCAGCGGTGCTTCCCGGACCAGAGCCCGGTGGACCAGCTCGAGGCGCGGGGCGTCGGGGCGTTCGCGGCGCGGCTGGCGCTGCAGGGGTACGACGACGGGAGCGTGGCGATCCTGCGGACGAACCCGCTGGGGCAGGGGCAGCCGTACGCGATGAAGTACGACCGCGTGGAGCTGCGGGACATCGCGGCGAAGACCAAGCACATGCCCCCGGAGTTCATCAAGGGGCACAACAACGTGACGGACCTGTTCCTGGAGTACGCGCGGCCGCTGGTGGGGCAGCTCCCGGTGTTCGACCGGATCACGAACGTTTGAGATGGCGGAGCGCAGGCCGGCAGATTGCGGATGACGAGAGGCGGGCGCCGGCGGAGATGCCGGCGCTCCGTGTTGATCAGGAGCGGCGCGGGGGGCGACCGGCGCGGGCGCTCGTGGTCGTCGGGCAGATGATCCGGACGCGTTCGACGCGGGCGCCGAGCCGCATGCGGGCCTTGGCGCACGGGTCCGTCTGCTTGCCGCCGTGGGAGAGGATCTCGACGGCGGAGTCGGGCGCACGCGGGACGAAGCCGTGGGAGGGTAGAGTGGCGGCATGTTGCCGCCGATCGGGGAGATGCGGGCCGCGTTGCGGCGGGCGGTGCTCGACCGGTTCGAGCAGGGGCACGACGTCGCGGACCTGATGGAGCGCGTCGAGGCGGCGCCGGCGTCGTGGGATGCGCTGGCGGCGCTGGCCGACGAGCTGGAGCGGCGGCCGCTGCGGGAGGGGTGGGCGTTCGTCGAGCCGAGCGATTGGGAGGGGATCTGCGCGGAGGCGGATCCCGCGCGGCCGTCGGGCCCGCTGCCGGGGACGCCGGGGCCGGCGGAGCTGGCGCGGCGGGTGCGGGCGGGGTTCCTCGCCTCGGTCTGCGGGTGTGTGCTGGGCAAGCCGCTGGAGGTGCGGCTGGAGCTGGGGCAGATCCGGGCGGGGCTCGGGCCGCTCGGGGCGTGGCCGATCCGCGGGTACCTGAGCGAGCGGGAGATCGCGGCGGTGTTGGAGGGGGCGGGGGTGGGGGTGGGGGTGCGCTGGCCGCTGGAGTTCGCGGCCGAGCGGCTGGACGCGGTGCCGGCGGACGACGACCTGAACTACTCGATCCTCGGGATGCTGAACCTGGAGCGGCACGGGGTCGGCTTCACGCACGGGCAGCTCGCTGGGCTGTGGCTGGAGCACCTGGCGATCGGGCGGTGCTACGGGCCGGAGCGTTCGGTGCTGGTGCGGCTGGGGCTTGCGGGGCTCGGGGACACGATGCGTGCGGCGCCGACGGACGGGGCCGGGCGGCACGCGGGGTGGTTGAACCCGCTGGGCGAGTACTGCGGGGCGATGATCCGGGCCGACGCGTACGGGTACGCGGCCGCGGGCCGCCCGGCGCTGGCGGCGGAGCTGGCGTGGCGCGACGCGTCGCTGACGCACCGGCGGACGGGGATCTACGGCGCGGTCTTCGCGGCCGCGGCGATCGCGGCGGCCGCGTCGGAGCGGGACCCGCTGCGGGTGTTCTCGATCGCGCTCGGGTTCGTGCCGCGGGGGAGCCGGTTCGCGGAGGCCGTCGGAGAAGCGCTGCACGAGGTCTCCCTCGCGAGCGACTGGCTGGAGGGGCACCGGCGGGTCTCGGCGGTGCGGGGGGTGGCGGGGCACGGGCACTGCCGGGTCCTGCGGGAGACGGGGTATCTGATGAACGCCGTGCGGTTCGCGGAGGGCGTCGAGGACGGGCTCTGCAAGGCGGTGATGCAGGGGCTGGACACGGACAGCTACGGGTGCACGGCCGGCTCGATCCTCGGGATGCTGTTCGGCGCCGAGCCGGGAGCGGCGTGGCTGCGTCCGTTCCGCGACGAGCTGCGCACCTCGCTGGCGGGGTTCACGGAGCGGAGCCTGTCCGGCGTGGCGGACCGGATGGCGCGGCTGCCGGGGGGCTGGGGGCCGAGCGGGGGTTGAAGAAAAAACCCCGCGTCTCCGGGGCGGAGGCGCGGGGCGTTGGGAGAGAAGAGAGGGAGCCTGCTGCCGGGCCGCGGGCGAGGGGACCGCGGCCGCGGCGCGTTTCGTGGGGGCGATCACCCGCCGGGGGCGGAGCCGGGGCGGGCGCCGCGGTCGCGGTTCGTGTCGCCGTCCGTGGGGCGCGTGCCGGGGCGGTCCATGCCCGGGCGGTCGGCGCCGGGGCGGGTCATCCCCGGACGATCCGTGCCGGGCCGGTTCATGTCCCGCGCCGCGTTGTCGGCGGGGGTGTAGGTGATCTCGTAGAACTTGTGCTCCTGGCCGAGGATGCCCTCGTCGCGGAAGAGCGTCAGGGTCTGCGTGGCGTCGTCGTTGATCTTGAGGACGATGCGGGTGTCGAACTTCTCGCCGGTCTGCGGGTCCTCGTACTCGCCCTCGAACTCGAAGGTGTTCTCTTCGGTGTTGTACTCGCCGGTGGCGAACTTCATGCCGGACGTCTCGGTGTCGCTCCAGACGGTCTGGAACTCCTCTTCGCCGGGGTCGTAGCCCCAGAGGGTCAGGCCGTGCTGGATGCGCGAGGACATCTGGTCGGCCCCGCGGACGCCCTGGCCGCCCATGCGCGGGCTGGTCGGGTCGCCGGCGCGGCGGTCGGCCGGGCGGTCGATGGCGCCGTCGGCGGGTTCGGAGCCGGGCTCCCCGGCGGGGCGGTCGATCGGGCGCTCGGTCGGCGGGGCGGTGGTCGCGCCGTCGGCGCCGATCTCGCGCGGCTCGTTCGGGCCGCGGCCCATCGGGTCGCGTTCGATGTTGTCCGGGGCGTTGCGGCGCGAGAACTCCTGCATGAGGGCGTCGCGCGAGTCGGCGAGGGCGTAGGACTCGCGGAGGAGCGTGCCGTTCAGGATGAAGCGGCGCTCGGCGAAGCCCTCGAGCTGGCTCATCGGCTGCCCGTCCTCGCCGAAGAGCGTGGCCTCGATGTGGAAGCGGCCCTCGAGTTCGGAGAGCCGGGCGTTGGCCTGGTTCTCGTCGAGGTCGTCGTTCTCGCCGCGGACGCCGGCCCACATGTCGCGGAAGGCGCGCTCGGTGCTGTCCCAGGCGTCGCGGGCGCGATCGCCGATCGTGCGGCGGTCCTCGGGCGAGGCGGTCCCGGAGGTCGTGCGGTCGCCGGTGGTGGGGCGGGTGGGGCGGGTCGTCGGGTCGTCGCGGTTCCAGTCGTCGCTCGCGGGCTGCACCGCGGCGATGGCGGTGTGGGCCCAGGTGGGAGCCGCTTCGTGGTTGAAGGCCGCGGCCACGAGAGGAGTCGCCGCGCCCGCGGCGGCGAGAACGAGGTTCATCCGGTCCATAGTCGTGTTCCTCGTGCGTAGTTTGGAAAGCAAGGAAGATGAGTTGAGCCGGTTGAGCTTCGGGCGGGCCCGTGCGCGGGATTCAGCGGACCGCCGGAGCCGGGGTGGGCCGCGCGCGTGGGGCGCGGCGTCGGATGCCCGAAAAGGGGCGGCTCGGCGCAGGGTTCCGGATGAAGGCCCGGACCGACCGTGGGGCCGGCCGCGGGGGCGAAGGGTGGGGTCGGGGCGGGGTGGAAGAGGGGTGGGAGAGGGGTGGGGCGGCCCGCGTGCGGGGCTTACTTGGCCCGGGTGAAGGTGATGGAGAAGGCCTCGGCCTGCGTCCCGTCCGGCAGGACGTACGAGCGGGTCAGGACGTGCTCGTCGTTGCCCTTGAAGGCGAACGTATCGCGGTAGGGGATGGTCTCGCCGGTGGTGGGCTCGGTCTCCGTGCCCTCGTAGATGATGCGGCCTTCGCCGTCCTTCTTCCCGCGGGAGAAGGCGAGGGCGGTGTTCATGGAGTCGAGCCAGACGGACTGGTACTCGCCCTCGGCCTTGGAGTAGCCGGTGAGGCTCAGCCCGTGGAGCGGCATGCCCATCATCTCGCCCTCGAAGCGTTGGAGGAAGAAGCGGCCGTCGAAGAGGCGCTCGGTGGTGGCCTTGCCGTGGGAGACGAACTCGGGCTGGGAGGGGTCCATCCGGGCGCGGAGGGTGACGTCCCACGTGCCGACGAGCTTCTCGGCGAGTTCCTTGTGCTCTTTCCCGAGGGAGTTGGCCTGCATCCAGGCCTCCATCTCCTGCCGTTGCTCGGGGGTGAGGTCGGTCTCGCCGGGGCGGTCGGTCCCGCGGGCGGGCTGGGCTTCGGGAGCGGAGACGAGCAGGGCGGGGGCGGTCTCGACGCCCGAGAGACGCCCGGCGTGGAAGGCGAGGACGGCGGTGGCGCCGCAGGCGGCGGCCGCGGCGGCGAGGGTGAGGACGGTGCGCACGGTTGACCTCCTTTGAGTCGGGGTGGAGGGGGAGGGGGTGAGAGGGTGGTGGGGTGGGTGATGGGGGGGGGGGGGG
>CAYMFP010000035.1:0-17471 GCA_964389385.1 uncultured Phycisphaeraceae bacterium
CCGCCCTCGCCCCCACCCCCTCCGCCTCCACCCCCGCCGGAGTCGATGAACTGGAAGTTCTCGACCACGACGCGGAGCTTGGAGCGGTTCTGCCCGTCCTTGTCCTGCCACTGGTCGAGCTTGAGGCGGCCCTCGATGAAGACGGGGCGGCCCTTCTTGAGGTACTGGGCCATGACCTCGGCCGTGCGCCCCCAGGCCTCGCAGTCGACGAAGGTGGTCTCCTCGCGCTGCTCGCCGGACTGGGTTCTGTAGGTGCGGTTGACCGCGAGCCCGATGTTCCCGACGGCCGTGTTCGAGCCGGTGTGCCGGATCTCGATGTCGCGGGTCAGGTTGCCCATCAGAAAGACTTTGTTGAAGTTCCCCATGTGACTGGTGCTCCTGCCGCCCCGGCCGCCGCGCCCTCCGCAGGGCTCCCTCCGCCCGGCTTCCACGCCGGCGCCGAAGGGGCGACCGAGTACCGAACATAATCCGAAAGTATATCGGGGCCAGGGGAGGGCGGCAAGGCTGGCGGTTGGTGTGGAAAGCCCGTCGGTGCCAGAGGGGTGGCACTGAGGGCGGGATCCGGGAGCCGGGAACCGGCAACCGGGGGAGGGGATTCGGGAATCGGCAGTCGGCAGTCGGCAGTCGGCAGTCGGGAGGAGGGGAGGCGGGAGGACGCTGGTGCCCCCACCCGGCCTCCGGCCCCCTCCCCGATTGCCGACCTCCGAATCCCGATCGCCGAACCGATCAGTCCTCGCTGTCCTCGTCGGCGGTCTCGTCCTCGGAGGCCTCGGGCTCCTGCTCGCGCTGGTCCTCGGGGCGGCCGAGTTGGACGGTGGAGCGGCGCTCCTCCTCCTCGACGCCTCGCTCGCCGCGGAGGCGGGCCTCGTTCTCGAGGTCGGTCCGCTCGTCGTTGGCGCGGATCTCTTCCTCGGAGAGGTGGTCGGCCTTGGTGATGAGGACGCGCATGATCTGCTCGGAGATGTTGCTCGCGCGCTCGATCTCGTGCACGTTCTCGGCGGGGCAGGCGATGTAGGCGAGGATGTAGACGCCGCGCTTCTGCTTGTCGATCTCGTAGGCGAGGCGGCGCTCGTCCCACTTCTTCATCGCCAGGACCTCGCCGCCGGAGCGGGCGAGGATGTCGTTGATGTGCTGGAGCAGCCCGCCGAGCATGGCGGCCTGGGCCTGCGAGACGAGGAACATGACCTCGTAGGTGCCGATCCGGTTGCGGGCTTCCGTCGCGGTTGCCATTGTCGTATCTCCCGCGGCCTGGGCGGCCGCCGGTGTGGTGGTGGGGTGTGTCTACCAGTCGCCGGCGGCGGACTCGCCGACGCGCCGGTTGAAGACGTTCATCGCCGCGTCGACGCCCTCGGCGACGACGCGCTCGGCCGCGTCCGCGGCCAGCTTCAGGGAGGCCTCGTACGCCCCCCGCTCTTCCTCGCGGAAGCGCGAGAGGACGTAGTCGGCCTGGTTCATCTGCGGCGGCTTCGCCCCGATCCCGATCCGCAGGCGCGGGTAGTCCTGCGTGCCGAGCTTCTGGTCGATGTCCGCCAGCCCGTTGTGCCCCCCCGGCCCGCCCGACGCCCGCACCCGGATCGTCCCCACCGGCAGGGCCAGGTCGTCCACCAGGACGAGCAGGTCCGCCGAGGGGTCGAGCTTGAAGAACCGCAGGGCCTCGCCGACGGCCTGGCCGGAGCGGTTCATGTACGTCGTCGGCTTCATGAGCAGGCACTTCTCCCCGGCGATCGCGGCGTCGAGCGTGACCGCGTGGAACCGGCTCTTGGGCATCGAGCCGGCGGCGTGCCGGCGCGCGAGGATCTCGACCGCGTCGAACCCGGCGTTGTGCCGGGTGCGGTCGTACTCCTGCCCAGGGTTGCCGAGACCGACGATCAGCTTCACGACGCGCTCCGGGGATCCGTGGAGGGGCGGGACGGGCGGGAGTGGGTCACTCCTCCTTCTTCTTCTCCACGCGGGCCGGCTCGGCGGCGCCGGTGACGACCTCCGCCTCGCCCGGCGTCGGCTCGGCGATCTGCTTGACCTGGATCGAGCAGACGACCGTGTCCGGGTCGGTGACGAGCTTCATGGTCGAGAAGGGGAGCTGGATGTCGCGGGCGTGGACGACGTCGTCGCCCTCCATCGACGAGAGGTCGACCTCGATGACGTCCGGGATGTTGAGCACGGCGCACTCGACGTCGATCGCGGTGATGTTGTGCACCATGACGGCGCCGACGGTCTTCATGCCCGGCGCGCGGTCCTCGCCGAGGAAGCGCAGGCGGACGTGGGCGCGGACGCGCTCGTCGAGGTCCACGCGGGCGAAGTCGGCGTGGACGATGCCCGTGCCGAGGTGGTCGAAGCCGAGGTCCTTGAGCAGGACGTACTCCTGGCTCCCGCCCTCGATGTCGAGCTTGAAGACCCGCTCGCCCTTCTGGATGGCGAGGATCGTCTCGTGCGCCGGCAGGGTGATCGCCGTCGGCTCCTGCTTGTGCCCGTAGACGACGGCGGGGAGCCCGCCGGCCTCGCGGATGCGCCGGGCGTACCGGCTGCCGATCTTCTCGCGGCGCTTGGCGTGCAGCGCCACCGCCTCGTGCTGTCCGACTGTCGTGGTCATGTGTGCCTCCGATGAAACCGGGCCGTCACGCCGCAGCGCCGCCCTCTTCCTGTCCCTGACTTGCCGAGCCGTTCAACCCCACCCTCCCCCCCGCTCCTCCCCGACCCCCCATCCCCCGGTTGCCGAATGCCGACTCCCGAAGCCCCCTCTTCCTACCTCTTCATGCTCTTCACCTTCCGGAAGAGCGCCGAGATCGACTGGTCGTTGTGGATGCGCCGGATCGCCTCGCCGAGCATCTGCCCGACCGAGAGCTGCACGAGCTTGGGGGCCAGCGCCTCGCACCGCCCGCCGGGGCCCGCGTCGCACGGGATCGTGTCCGTCACCACGACGCGGCTGATCGGCGCGGCCGCGAGGCGCTCCACCGCCGGGCCGACCAGCAGCCCGTGCGTCGCCGCGACGATGATGTCCTTCGCGCCCGAGCGGTGCACGAGCTTGGCGGCCTCGCAGACCGTGCCGGCCGTCGAGATCATGTCGTCGATCATCAGGACGGTCTTGCCCTCGACCGAGCCGATGATGCGCTCGGTCTGGACCTCCTCGCCCGAGATCCGCTGCTTGTGGATGACGGCCAGGTCGCCGCCGAGCATGTTCGCCACGCCCTCGGCGACCTTGACGTTGCCGACGTCCGGGCTGACCAGGCAGATGTCGCCGAGCTCGGCCCGGATCGAGTTGAAGTAGTCGATGAAGATCGGCGTCGCGGAGAGGTGGTCGACCGGCAGGTCGAAGAACCCCTGGATCTGCGGGGCGTGCAGGTCGATCGAGACGACCCGGTCGGCCCGGGCCGCGGTGATGAGGTTCGCCACCAGCTTCGCCGTGATCGGGACGCGTCCCTCGTCCTTGCGGTCCTGGCGTCCGTACCCGTAGTACGGCAGGACCAGCGTGACCCGCTTCGCCGAGGCCCGGCGGAGCGAGTCGCAGAAGATCAGCAGCTCCATGATGTTGTCGTTGACCGGGAAGCACGTCGAGATCACGACGTAGCAGTCCCGCCCGCGGACGTCGTCCTCGAGCTTCACGAGCAGCTCGCCGTCCGGGAAGATGTGCGTCTTGGCGTTGCCCAGCGGCACGCCGAGTTCGTCGCACATCCGCTGTCCGAGCGCCCTGGCGTTGCGGCCGGCGAAGATCTTGACGTCGTCCCACGGGCGCGCGGACGGCGTGTGGGGCGTGGGGGCGTTCGTCATCGGCATGGACTCCATCACGGTCATCCCTCTCCCCCGGAACGCGCCCCCGCCCCGCCCGTGTCGGCGTCCGGCGCCCCGGACCCGCGGGCCCCCGGCTCCTCGGCCTGCATCCGCCGCTCGCTGAAGATCCGGTTGACCTCCTCGAGCTGCTCGGGCGTGTTGATGCTCAGCACGTCCTCCGGCGGCACGGCGTCGATCACCTCGACCCCGCCCCAGCGCTGCCCGCTCCGCAGGAGCAGCTCCGGCACGTCCGTGAGGTAGTACTCGCCCGAGGCCGGGTTCCGCTCCACCCGCCCGAGCGCGTCGAAGAGCGCCCGGACGCGGAAGACGTAGTAGCTCGGGTTCACCTCGCGGATCGCCCGCTGCTCGGGCGACGCGTTCTTCTCCTCGACGATCCGCTCGAACCGGCCGTGCGCGTCCCGCACGATCCGCCCGTAGCCCGACGGATCCTCGATCACGCTCGTCGCCAGCGTCGCGGCGGCGCCGGCCGAGCGGTGACGCTCGAGCATCGTCTCCAGCGTGCTGGAGCGGATCAGCGGCCCGTCCCCGCAGAGCACGAAGACCTCGCCGTCCGTCCCCTCGAACGCCGGGGCGGCGCAGCGGACCGCGTGCCCGGTGCCGAGTTGCTCGTCCTGCACGGCGAAGACGACCTCCGGCCCGTAGCCCTTCAGGGCCTCCCGCACCAGCTCCTGCTTGTACCCCACCACCACCACGACCTTGCCGCATCCGACCCGCAGGCAGGCGTCGACCACCGCGCAGACCATCGCCCGCCCGCCGACGGGGTGGACGACCTTCGGCAGGTCGCTCCGCATGCGGGTCCCCTTCCCGGCCGCGAGGATGATCGCGGAGGGGGCGGGGAGGGGCGTCGCCTGGTCGGTCTGGTCTTGGGCTCCGGGCATGGCTTGCCCGGCCTGCGGTCGATGGGTCCGCCTCCGGCGGACGAAGCTACCCCGCCTGGACTCGAACCAGGACTAGATGAACCAAAATCACCTGTGCTGCCATTACACCACGGGGTAGTGTGGCGGCCTCGCCGGATCGCCCGCGGGGGGCGGTCTCGCGAGGCGGCGGAATCGACCTGCGGCCGGCTCTCCGTCTGCTGGGCTCCGGCGGCGTCAAGCCGGCGGGGCGGGACCTTCGGACCGTGGCGGCGGTCCGAGTCCCGCGGGACGTCCCGCGAGAAGAGCACTCGGCCGC
Source organism: uncultured Phycisphaeraceae bacterium (assembly GCA_964389385.1). Lineage (GTDB taxonomy): Bacteria > Planctomycetota > Phycisphaerae > Phycisphaerales > UBA1924 > CAYMFP01. Next base: position 4,957 of record CAYMFP010000035.1, read on the forward strand.
GGCGTGTCGCCGGAACGGGCGTCCGAAGCTCGGACGCCCGGAACCGACTTGGAGCTGGAACCCGGCAGCCGCTGCCTTGGGTCCCATCGCCGCCCCTCGGCCGACCCCGGGGGGGATCGGGCGTCCGTGACGGCTGGCTCCGCGGGGCAAGCGTAGGCGTCCAGGGGCGGGGTCGGCGGGCCGGACGCCGCGGTGGTTTCCAGCCGCGGCCGCCGGGCGAGAGGGGCGCGGGCGGACGGGCCTCGGGTGGCCCCATCCAATCCCCCCCTCCACCTCACTCCTCCCGGTCAGGCCCGGTCGATCCCTTCCGGGAAGCCCGCCGGCTTCTGGACGTACGCCCCCGGGTGGTTCCGGGCCCGCTGGTACGCCGCGTTGATCATCATCATCTCGCCGATGTTCTCGTGCGTCAGCAGCCCCACCACGTCCCCGTTCCGCACGACGACCAGGGCCGTGCATCCGGCGGCCTGCATCCGCGGGAGCACGTCGGCGAGCATCTCCGTGTCGCGCACGGTCAGGCACTGCCGGCGCATGACCTCGCCCACCCGGGCGTTCCCCCGCCCGCCGGCGAGCGCCTCGATCAGCTCGCGTCGGGTCACGAGCCCCACGACCTCCCCGCCGTCCATCACCGGGAAGTCCGTCTGCAGGCCCGCCCGCATCTCCTCGATCGCGGCCGCGACGGACTCGTCCGGCACGAGCACCCGGAACCGGCGGACCATCGCCTCTCGGACGGGGACGCCCTCCACGGCCGCGCGGCGCGTCGCCGCGTGCGCCTCGGCCTGCGCCCCGATGAACACGAACAGGGCGATGAAGAGCAGGAAGGGGTTGAAGAAGAGCCCGAGGATGCCGAAGACGATCGCCAGCGCCTGCCCGACGCCCGCGGCGATCGCCGTCGCCCGCGTGTAGTCCATGCTCGTCGCGAGCAGGGCGCGGAGGATCCGCCCCCCGTCCATCGGGAACGCCGGGATCAGGTTGAACACGACGAGGACCACGTTCAGCCACGCGAGCTTGCTGAAGAACCCGCCCCCGGCCTGGAAGAGCCCGAGCGAGAAGTCCAGCGACCCCGTCGCGATCAGCGCCGCGAGCAGCACGGCCGCGATGACGACGTTCACCGCCGGGCCCGCGGCCGCGACCACGAGTTCCTCCGCCGGCTTCTCCGGCATCCGCTCCAGCCGCGCGACGCCGCCGATCGGCAGGAGGGTGATGTCGCGCGTCGGGATGCCGTACCGCTTCGCCGCGAGGCTGTGCCCGAGTTCGTGCAGCACCACGCACGCGAAGACCGCGCAGACCAGCAGCACGCCCTCGACCGTCTGAGCGAACGGATCGACCGTCACCGGCACGCCCGCCCGATGCTGGGCCGCCGCGGCCGCGGACGCCTGCGACCAGTGGATGTAGATCACCCACAGGATGAGCAGGGCGAACGTCCAGTGGACGTAGATCGAGATGCCGAAGACGCGGGCGATCCGGAAGGACCATCTCATGCGGGATCTCTCCTTGCCCCCTTGCCCTGCGCATTCGGCCGCGGGCGCACCGCCGATGCCCGGCCCGGGGCCCCCTCCGCCGGGGCGACGCCCGTCCGGGCGCCGGATTTTTTGCTTCGGGGCCGGTGCCGGCGCCGGTATCTTCGGCCTTCGACCAGCGCGCCGCCCCGGGGCACGCTCCGCCGCTCGGCGGATCGCGGACTGCGCCCCCCTCGACGGCCCGCTCCGCCGAGGGATGAGACATGCAACGGCATCGACTTCCGGCGTCGCGGCTTCCGGCATCGGGCCTTCCGGCGTTGGGGCTCCCGGCCCTGGCCGCCGCCGCGATCCTGTCCGGCGTGCTCGCCCACGCCTCCGGGCAATCCACCGCCTTCACCTACCAGGGGCTGCTCCGGAACGGGGGTGCGCCGATCGACGGCTCCGTCGACATCCGCTTCCGCCTGTACGACGCGCCCGTCTCCGGCAACCTCCTCGCGACGACGCCGGACCAGACCGTGGACGTGCAGGACGGCCTCCTGACCGCCACGACCGACTTCGGGCCGGCCCCCTTCCTGCCGGGACCGCTGTACGTCGAGATCGCCGTCCGCCCGGCCGGGGGCGGGGCGTTCACGACGCTCGAGCCCCGTCAGCCGCTGCGCCCGGCCCCGCGCGCCCTCTCCGCGCAGGGGGCCGCGGGCGCGTTCACGTTCTACGGAGCGAGCGACGGGCAGGTCCGGATAGAGGATTTCTCGAACCAGGGGCCGAGGCTGCTGCTCTCCGCCGAGAACGGGGCGACCGTCGCCACCCTCGAGCCCGACGTGGACGGCTCCGGCGGCTTCTTCGGCGTCGCGCGGAACGACTCGGGCGCGGCCGCCTCCGACTTCGCCCTCTGGGTCGACGGGAATCTGGGCGGCAGCCAGGCGGGGTTCGTGCAGATCAACGGCCCGGAACGCGCGGTCACGTTCAACACGCTCGACGCCGGCGACGCGTCGGTCCTGCTTCCCCCCTCGGCCGTGTCGGCCGCGGAGATCCTCAACGAAGCGGGCGCCGCGAGCCACAACATACCGTTCGTGGCGATCCAGCAGGCCGAGACCGTCATCGCCTCGCGCACGATCACCGCCCCGGGGCCCGGCTACGCGCTGGTCATCGGCGGCGGCGAGTTCCTCATCCAGACGCACGACGGCGGCGGCGTCAGCGTCGGCTTCGCCGTCAACAACGTGCCGGAACTGGCCCTCTCCGACGACCTCAGCCGGTTCATCCGGCTTCCGGTCGGCCTGCCGGCCGGCGGCTACAGCTTGCCGGTCACCTGCAGCGCCCTCTTCCCGATCCAGGCCGCGGGCGAGCACACGTTCTACTACGTGGCCCGCGTGTTCAGCGGCCCGACCGGCATCGGCAGCTTCTCGAACCACCTGACGGTCGTCTACCTGCCCACGGCCTACGGCGCGGTCAGCCCGGTGACCGACACGGGCGTGCCCGTGACGGCGGCCGCACGCACCGGCGGTCCGCTCCCCCCAGGCCTCACGCCCGCGGAGATCGAGGCCGAGCGGCGGGCCGCCGCCGCGTTCGACGCGGCCCGCGTCGCGTCCGAACTCGACGCGATCCGGAGAGAGAACGAGGAACTCCGCCGGCGGCTTGACCGCCTCGAACACCAGGGCGTCCCCCGCGGCGACTGACCGCCGCGGCCCCCCGCCGCGTTCCGGATGCCCACACCCGCCCCTCGCGGCGGACGGCCGGGACCGGCCCTGTCACACCGCGTGAAACGGCCCCCCTCCGCCCGTCACTCCTCCTCGTCGGCCTCGCCGTTCGCCGTCGCCTCGTCGGAGCCGGCCTCGGCGTTCACGGCCACCTCCGCCTCCGCCACCGCCCGCTCGCTGATGACGTTGTAGCACGTCTCCAGCAGACCGAGCATCGGGAAGCGGCCCTCGAACGGGCTCGGGCCCAGGCGGCGCAGGAGCGGGCAGCGGACCGGGGGCGGTTCGATCGGCGTGTCGACGCGGTCGATCTCCGGACCGCACTCCCAGAACCGGTCCAGGCACTCCTCCAGCGGCGGCACGGCCGCGTCGCTCGCCCCGGGGACGTGCGAGACGTACACCGGGCTCGGGCCCGGACCGCCGCCCGAGATCACGCGGCGTTCGCGCAGGCTCTCGACCAGGTCGTCCCCCGCGAACCCGCGGAGGTTGAAGATCAGGAACGGCTCCTCCCCGAGCCGCTCGGCGAGCAGCCAGGCGGCGCAGACGGCGTGTTTCGTCCAGGGGTCCGCCGGGTCGAAGTCCTTCTGCGAGGAGGTGATCTCGAAGTCCGACGGCTCCGTCGGGAAGAGCTTGAGCCCGAGGGGGGCGAAGACGTCCTCGATGTTCGGCGGCACCTCGCCGGCCAGGAGCTTGGCCGCGTAGACCGCGTGCTCCGTCATCGCCGCGACGATCCGCTCCCGGTCCTTCGGCCCGAAATGGGCGATCTTCAGGGTGACGACGTACGGCTTGTCGGCCCGCCCCTGCACGACGGCCTCGACCACGCCGTCCTCGATCGTCAGGCGCTTCGTCTGCCCGAGGCGGGCGTACTCGAGCCCCTCGCGCAGGGCCTCGCCGCTCGCCGCCCGCTCGATCACGCGGCTGATGCGCTGCGTGACCCAGCTCGCCGGCACCTCGCCCTCGCGCAGCTTGAGCTTGAGCCCGCCGCGCACCCGCCGGGGGTGCATCGGGAGCTTCTTCTCCTGCCGGAAGCGGGACTGCTCCAGGGCCTTCTGGCGCGCCTGCTCACGCTGCTTGAGGTGCTCGGCCTTCCAGCTCGGTTCGTTCCCCAGCGGCACCCGGTCCTCCGTGCGCGGCGCTTGCTTTCCCTGCCCCCTCGGTCGGCCGCAGGGTGAAGGGTTGGGCTCCGGCGCCCGGAAGTCGAGGGGCCGCTTCAGATTGCCCCCACCGATGCTCGGGCGAGACGGTTTCACAGCAACGATTCCCGTCGCACCGGAACCGGGCTTGACCTTTCGATCCCCCGACGTAGGCTTGTTGAGAATGGGTCGCAGCGACCTTCGGGCCCGCTCGGGCGAGCCCTTCTCCAAAGAGGAGTGCAGATGCGTACGGCTTCCCTGCTCGCAGCCACGGCCGCGGCCGCCCTCGCCGCCCCGGCGTTCGCCCAGTTCCAGCTCACCGCCGACTACGACTTCTACTGGTACTTCGGGAACCCCGGCAGCGGGAACGTGGGCGATCAGTACCTCATCATCAACGACGCGTCGACCACCCCCGGCGGCGTCGACGACGGGCAGGGCGGCATCCTCCCGTACGAACTCTTCCGGGCCGTCGCCGTCATCAGCTTCGATCTCGCCCCGCTCTCCGGCCCGCAGGACCGCGTGATCCTCAACCTCGAGAAGTACAACGCCTCGGCCGGGCCCGGGCTCACCGGCCCGACCGACGCGGACCCGATGATCCTCGAGGCCTACGCCGCCACGACGGACATCCGCGGCATCAGCTACGCGAACCTCGACGCCGCGATCGGGGGCTTCGTCGCCAACGCCGTCATCGGCGACGACGGGATCTACGGGCTCGACGTCACGGACTACGTGAACGGGCTCATCGCGGAAGGCGCGACCACCGCGCAGTTCTTCCTCGAGGGGCGCAACCCGCGGTTCGACGAGCCCGATGCGAACCCGCACAACGCTTATTTCGGGGGCGTCGGCGCCGTCGGCTACCTCGCCCCGACGCTGGCGGACCGGGTCATCCCGGCCCCGGGCGGGCTCGCCCTCGCCGCCGGGGCGGGGCTGCTCGCCGCCCGCCGCCGCCGCGCCTGAGCCGGCGCGAACCTCGCGACTCCCGCCCCGCCGCCCGCAGGGGCCGCGGGGCGATTGATCCACGACAGGAGCGCCGCATGCGTCAGGCCTTCGCCGCCCTCTTCGCCGTCCCCGCCCTCGCCGCCGCCGCGAGCGCCGCCTGCCCGACGGCCGCGTCGTCGGCGCCGTTCGCCGACTTCTGGGTCTACGGCTTCGGGAGCGGCGCGACGACCTACGCCCCCACCTTCGGCTCCCCCTTCAACACGACGGACCCGGACCGGCTCGGGTACTACTTCGCCGTCTTCGAGTTCCCCGGGCTCGACGCCGGCACGCTTCCGCCGATCTCTGCGCTCACGTTCGAGGTGACCCTGCTCAACTCCAGCACGTTCGACCCGACCAACACCGTGCTGTACGACCCGACGTACGACGCGCGGGCGTCCTACCTCGACCGCTCGCTGGACGAGGACCCGGGGCGTCCGATCGAGCTGTACGCCGTGGAACTCGCCGGCGGGCGGGACCTGGCGGCGCTGCGCGAGTCGGACAGCATGTACCTGCCGGCGCCCGAGTACTACGTGCCGCAGCCGATCGACTTCGGCGGGGGCGGGCCGCGGCGCGTGCTCTACAGCATCGACGGCGCCCCGGAGCCGGGCACCGCCCCCGGCTTCGACACCGAGCCCCTGGCGATCGCGACGGCCGAGGGCGTCGGCGCCCGCATCCCGGACGGCACGCGCCTGCGGTTCCAGGTCTCGCCCTCGCCGGCGGCCCGGGCGTACCTGACGGAGCAGATCCGCACGACGGGGCGGATCGCGTTCGTCGTCTCCTCGCTGCACTCGGCCGGAGAGTTCGGCGCCGGCGGGGAGGACATCTGGCCGCGCCTCGCGACGAAGGAGTCGTTCGGGACGCTGGACCCGAGCGTCCAGATCGCCTTCGGCTCGGCGGCGGACTTCGACGGCAACGGCTCGGTCGACGTGAACGACCTGCTCGGCTTCCTCGGCGCGTTCCGCGTCGGGGGCGCCGGGGCGGACTTCGACGGGAGCGGCTCGGTCGACGTGAACGACCTGCTCGGCTTCCTCGGGGCGTTCCGCGCCGGCGGGTGCTGAGCGCGGCCGGGCTCGAAACCAGGGACATCACGCACCACGAACCACAGAGCACGCGGATGAACGACAGGCACACGGCGAGCGGGATCGGAGATTCGGGCGCCCGGACGGGCTTCACGCTCGTCGAGCTGCTCGTGGTCATCGCGATCATCGCGCTGCTGATCGGGATCCTGCTCCCGGCGCTCGGCAAGGCCCGGATGGCCGCGAAGTCGCTCTGGGAGCAGGCGGCGATCCGCAACAGCGTGACGGGGTACACGAGCTACGCGATGGAGAGCGGGGATCGCCTGCTCCCCTCCCGCCAGACGCCCCCGAACCCGATCTTCGACGACGCCGGTCGCGAGGTGAAGGGGCTGCCGGCGCAGCGTTACCCGTGGCGTCTGATGAGCTACATGGGCGCGGGCCCGATCGGCACTGTGCTGACGAACGAGCAGGAGCGCTACGTCGTCGCCCGCTCGTCCTTCCAGAGCTGGGCGAGCTACCAGTACCTCGTCAGCGTGTTCCCCTCGATCGGGCTCAACTACCAGTTCCTGGCCACGGGCGAGTCGCACAACATCTCGCAGGGCAACCCGGCCATCCTGAAGAAGCACCTGGACAGCTACAAGCCCGTCCAGCGGCTCGGCGACGCCCTGTCCTCCGACAAGCTGATCGTCTTCGCGACCTCGCGGCAGCGGATGAACCTCAGCGGCGCCGACTACGGCCTGATCCAGGGCACGCCCGTCGGGAGCGAGAACCTGAAGCCGCCGAAGCTCGGCGTCGCCTGGAGCGACGGCGTCGAGCCCGAGGACTTCGGGTTCGTCTACCCGCGGTGGAACGGCCACGCGAACGTCGGCTTCCTCGACGGGCACGTCGGGAAGCTCTCCGCGTCGGAACTCACCGACCGCCGCTTCTGGGCGAACGAGGCGATGCGCCTCGGCGACCCGGACTGGGAACCGAAGGACCCCTTCGCCACGACCTCGGCCGGTTCCGACTGACGCCCCGCCGAGCGCTCCCCGGGCGCATCGCCGGCCGCGGGGCGGCGCCCCCTCGGCGGCGCGGCGCGGGCCGCGCCGGCTACTCCCCCTCGTCCCCGATCGCGTCCGCGCGGAGCTGCAGGATCCCGCGCAGCTCGTTCGTGTCGAGCTCCGTGAGCCAGCGCTCGCCCTGGCCGATGATGTTCTCGGCCAGCTCCGTCTTGTTCTCGATCATCTCGTCGACGCGTTCTTCCAGCGTCCCGCGGACCACGAACTTGTGCACGTGCACCGTCCGCGTCTGCCCGATGCGGTAGGCCCGGTCCGTCGCCTGGTTCTCGACCGCCGGGTTCCACCAGCGGTCGAAGTGGAAGACGTGCGTCGCGGCCGTGAGGTTCAGCCCCACGCCGCCGGCCTTGAGGCTCAGCAGCAGCACGGGGCGGGTGCCGTCGGCCTTCTGGAACTGCTCGATGAGCTTCTGCCGCTGGCCCTGCGGCGTGCCGCCGTGCAGGAAGAGGACCTCGCGGTCCAGCTCCTGGCGGATCATCGCGCTGAGCAGGTGCCCCATCTGGCGGAACTGCGTGAAGACCAGCGCCTGGTCCCCCTCGGCGAAGACCTCGTCGAGCATCTCGAGCAGGCGGACGCACTTGCCCGAGCGCTTCGGGTCCACCGCGCCGCCCGTGCCCGCCTGGGGGTCCTGCTCCTTGAGCATCTGCGCCGGGTGGTTGCAGATCTGCTTGAGCTTGATCAGCGCGGCGAGCACGAGCCCGCGGCGGTGGATGCCCTCGGTCTGCTCGACCTCGGTGAGCATCCGCTTGACGCAGCTCTCGTAGAGCCGCGCCTGCTCCTGCGTCAGGTGGCACCACTCGCGGCTCTCGAGCTTCTCCGGCAGGTCCGCGATGATCGTCGGGTCCGTCTTGACGCGCCGCAGGATGAACGGGCGCACCAGCCCCTTGAGCTGCTCCTGCTTGTGCGCGTCGCGGTACCGCTCGATCGGCACGCTGAACCGCTTGCGGAACTGCCCCGAGTGCCCGAGGTACCCCGGGTTCAGGAAGTCCATGATCGACCAGAGCTCGCTCAGCCGGTTCTCCACCGGCGTCCCGGTGAGCGCGACGCGCCGGTCGGCCTCGAGCGCCCGCACCGCCTGGCTCTGCTTCGCCTGCGGGTTCTTGATGTTCTGCGCCTCGTCCAGCACCAGGCGCCCCCACCGCACCTGGCTCAGCGTGTCCCGGTCGCGGTGCGCGAGCGCGTACGTCGTGACCATCAGGTCGCAGCCGGTGGCCGCGGCGATCAGCTCGTCGCCCAGCTTGCGCTCCACCCCGTGGTGGATGTACGTCTTCAGCTCCGGCGCGAACCGCTTCGTCTCGTGCATCCAGTTGCCGATCACCGACATCGGCACCACGAGCATCGTCGGCCAGACCCTCGTCCGCTCCTCGGGCTCGCCCCGGGCCCGCCGCTCGGCCGCGTCCTCGCGCTCGTGCACGAGCAGCGCGAGCATCTGCACCGTCTTGCCGAGGCCCATGTCGTCGGCGAGGCACGCCCCGAAGCCGAACCGCTCCAGGAACGCCAGCCACGAGAGCCCCCGCGCCTGGTACGGGCGCAGCGTCCCCTTGAACCCGCGCGGCGTCGCGAGCATCGGCAGCTCGAACTTCTCGCTCCCGCCCGTCTCCGTCAGCCCGAACAGCTCCGCGACCCAGCCCGTCGCCTCGAGCCCGAGCACCGGCACGCCCGTCTCGCGAACGTCCGAGGCGTACGCGAGCTGCATCGCGTCCGCCAGCTTCATCTGCCCGCCCGGGTTCTCCCGGATGAACTTGATCGCGTTCTGCACGTCCTCCGGGCGGATCTCCACCCAGCGCCCGTTGATCCGCACCAGCGGGCTCGACTTGCTCGCGAACTGCTCGAACTCGTGCAGCGTGAGCGTCGTGTCCCCGATCGCGATCTCCCAGTGGTAGCCCACCAGCGCCGTGAGCCCGAGCTGCGGGCCCGCCGCGGACGTCGACCCCGGCCCCGAGTCCATGAGCAGCTCGGCGCTCTCGCTCTCGATCCGCAGCCGCGCCCCCAGCCGCCCCGTCGGGCTCTCCCACCAGCCCGGCGTCTCCACCGCGAACCCCTGCTCGACCAGCAGCGGACGCACCTCGCGGAGGAACTCGTACGCCTCCTTCGTGCTCAGCAGCATCTCGAACGGCTCGGGGTCCTGCAGCGGCTTCTCCAGCCGGCGGTAGATCCGGCTCGCCCGCCCCAGCTCGCCGAGCAGCAGCTCCTGCGGGCGGTCCAGCGTCAGCCCGTCCAGCGTCACCGTGTCCCGGTTGAGCAGCCAGATGTCCGACGCGTCCAGCACCACCGAGTCCTGCTCCACGCTCTGCAGGTGGAAGCTGATCGACCACTTCAGGTCGTCCGTCGGCTCGTCGATCCGGTCCGGCAGCTTGTCGCCCAGCGGCTCGTTCAGGCGCAGCAGCAGGCGGAAGAGCGCGCTCTTGCCCCGCTCCTCCAGACCGCCGATCCACCGCCGCACCCGCCGCACGATCTCGTTCCGCAGCGCCGGCGGCGCGGGGACGTCGTCCCCCTCCCCGTTCAGCAGCCCCTGCAGCCACGCCACCTGCGCGTCGCTCGGGTCCCGCCCCTCCACCGTCTCGAACATCTCCTCCAGACGCAGCGTCCGCCGGCACTCCGCGTCCACCACCGCCGCGACGAACCCCTCCGCGATCGCCCACGCCTGGTGCTCGTGCTCGTCCACCGCCGCGCGCGCGATCGGCGGCATCCCCGCCAGCAGCGACGCCGCCCGCTCGCTCGTCCGCTCGTCCGACAGCCACGGCAGCCACTGCCCCGTCAGCTTCCCCGCCGCGTCCTGGCGCAGCATCGGCACGAAACGCTGCTGCGCCTCGACGTGCCGGGCGAACCGCGCGGCCGTCGCGAAGAACTGCACGCTCTGCCCCGCCACCACCTGCCGATCCAGGCTCCCCCGCTCGCGTTCCCCGCGCTCGATCAGCCGATCCAGCACGCCCGCCGCGTCCTCCGGCGCCACCGACGCCGTCCCCACCGTCACCTCCTCCAGCGACGCCTCGAGCCCGTCCCCCCGCCCGCGCCCGAGCGCCCGCGCCAGCGCCGGGCTCGGCGACGGAACGCCCCCCCGGTGCGGCAGGCGCAGCCGGATCATCCCCGCCTCCACCGCCGCGCCCCCGGAGAGCGGGTACGTGCGATCCCCCGGGTCGGCGCCGGGGTCCGTCAGCAGGCTCACGGCCTGCTCCGCGTCCAGGCAGAACGGGTGCATCCCCGCCGGCCCCCCGGCGGGAGCGCCGAGGCGGTGCGACGACTCGACCCAGAAGTGCAGACGCCCGCCCGTCCAGGCCGCGTGCACGACGAAGAGTTCCAGAGCCCCGGCGACGATCTGAACCACGCGACCCCCGTCCGACGCGGCGACCGCCCGGGGGCGGACCGACGCCGATCACGCGCCGCCCGGCTCGCGGGCCGGCGCCTCGCAGCAGCAACCGCCGGCCCGCGCCGACGTCCGAACAAGTGAGGGCCCAGGGACTCGAACCCTGAACCTAGCGGTTAAAAGCCGCTTGCTCTACCGATTGAGCTAGGCCCTCGCGGCCCCCCGGCGTCCGCCCTTCCGGACGCGATGCGGGGAAGGAGCAATGGTAGACCGGAACCCCGCGAGCCGGAACGCTCATCGGCCGCCCGAGCGGGGCGTCCTGCGCCGCGCCCGCCCCGCCGCCCCCTACGCACCTGCCCCGCCGCTCCGCACCATCCCCAGCAGCAACGCCGCGTGGCGCGCGCTCGCCCCCTGCCGCTCGCGGATCAACGCTCGCCCGCGTTCCGCCATCGCCCGGCAGGCGCCCGGATCGCCCAGCAGCCGGCGGATCTCTCCCGCCAGGCCCGCCGCGTCCGTGCGCACGATGCCCCCGGCGGATTCCAGGTCCCGCGCGATCACCGCGAAGTTCGCCGTGTCCGGCCCGACGATCACCGGCTTGCCCAGCCCCACCGGCTCGATCGGATCGCTCCCGCCCTGCGCCCCGAACGTGCGCCCGATCACCACCACGTCCGCCAGCGCGTACGCCTTGCTCAGCTCCCCGATCGTGTCGAGCAGGAACCGTCCGCCGGTCCGCGCCACGTCCCCCGGCTCGGCCCGCTCCGTCCGGCGCGAACGCCGCACGCACCCGGGCAGCGCCGCCGCGGCCTCGTCGAACCGCTCCGGCTTCCGCGGCGCGCACAGCAGCTGCGCCGCCGGCCCCCCCGCCTCCGCGGCCTGCCGCACGGCCCGCTCCAGCAACGCCTCCTCCCCCGGGCCCGTGCTCGCCCCCACCACCAGCGGACGCCCGGGGTCGATCCCCATCTCCCGCGCGAGTTCCTCCGCCCCCGGCGCCCCGTCGGCGATCCGGGCCGTGTCCCACTTCATCGACCCCGTCACGCGCACGCGATCCGCCGCCATCCCCATCGCCCGGAACCGCTCGGCGTACGCCTCGTCCTGCACGCCCGCGACGGCCAGGCGGCCGAACATCGGCCCGACCCACCGCCGGAATCTCCGGTAGCCGCGGAACGACCGCTCGCTCAGCCGCCCGTTGATCACCGCGACCGGGATCCCGCGCCGCCCGCACTCCCCGAGGAAGTTCGGCCACAGCTCGAGTTCGACCAGCCCCACCGCGTCCGGGCGCACCGCGTCCAGGAACCGCCGGACGCTCGGCGAGAAGTCCAGCGGGTAGCGGACCACCTCGCACGTCGCCCCGTACAGGTCCCGGGCCCGCTGCAGCCCGGTGTCGGTCGTCGTGCTGACGATCACGTCCGCGTCGCGGGCGAGGATCGGCACGAGTTCGCGGATCGCCGCGGCCTCTCCGACCGAGACCGCGTGCAGCAGGACCCGCGGACGCGGCCCCGGAGCGCCCGCGGCGTCCGACGCCCGCGGAACGGGCCCGAGCATGGTTTCCACGAACCCGAACCGCTCGCGCCACCCCGCGCGACGCTTCCGGAGGATCCACGGCGCCGCGCCCACGGCGGCCACGGCGTATGCGACGTCCAGCGCGTTGATCGGCATCGGGAGCAGGGACCTCGGGCGGCGCCCGGACCCGGCACTTCCCGGCGCCGCGGGCGCCCTCGCCGCCGCCTGTTCGGGCGGCCTCCCGGAAGACGGCGGTGCGGATCGGGGCCACGGCGGGCCGGAGCCAATGGGCGGGCGGGGACTCGAACCCCGGACCACTCGCGTGTAAGGCGAACGCTCTGGCCAACTGAGCTACCCGCCCGGGGAACGGCAGCGTAGGAC
>CAYMFP010000036.1:0-6595 GCA_964389385.1 uncultured Phycisphaeraceae bacterium
ATGCTCCAGCGACGCCCCACGCGCCAGGTCTCCGTCGGGTCCGAGAAGACCGGCATCGTCCGCATCGGCGGCGGGCTGCCCGACCGCCACGCCCGCGCCACCACGCCGGCCCCGGTCTCCGTGCAGACCATGACCACCTCGTACACCCACGAGGTGGACAAAACCGTCGCGGAGATCCACCGCCTCCACGCCGCCGGGGCCGACCTCATCCGCCTCGCCGTCCCCGAACCCAGGGACACCGCCGCCCTCCCCGAGATCCTGAACCAGACATCCGTCCCCCTCGTCGCGGACGTCCACTTCCACTACAAGCGCGCGCTCGAGGCCATCGAGGCCGGCGTGCACAAGATCCGCCTCAACCCCGGCAACATCAACAACCGCAAGCAGGTCGAGGAGGTCATCGACGCCTGCAAGACGGCGAACGACGGCCAAGGGATTCCGATCCGCGTCGGCGTGAACGAGGGCTCGATCATCGAGCGCAAGGACAAGCAGAAGCGGGCCAAGGAACTCGGCGCCGTCTTCGGCGGCAACAAGCACGGGTACATGCTGGCGATCATGATCGCCAAGCTCGAGGAGTACCTCGACATCTTCTACGACCGCGGCTTCTACGACATCACCATCAGCGCCAAGTCGATGGACGCCGCGCTCGTCGTCGACGCCTACAACGAGATCTCCAAGCGCTTCGACCACCCCCTGCACCTCGGCGTCACGCACGCCGGCCCCGTCGAGACCGGGCGCATCCGCTCCGTCGCCGCCCTCTCGGGCCTCCTCGTGCACGGCATCGGCGACACGCTCCGCATCTCCTACGCCTCCGACCCCATCTACGAGGTCGAGGACGGGCTCGAGCTGCTCTACGCCCTCGGGCTCCGCACCCGCGTCGGGGCCGACCTCATCGCCTGCCCCACGTGCGGGCGCATCCAGGTCGACCTCTTCACCCTCGTGAACCAGGTCCGCGAGAAGCTCAAGGCCGAGATCCGCCTGCCGATCAAGGTCGCCGTCATGGGCTGCGTCGTCAACGGCCCCGGCGAGGCCGAGGGCGCCGACGTCGCCGTCTTCGCCGGCAACAAGCGCGGCATCATCTACGTGCAGGGCGAGCAGGTCGCCAACGTCCCCGAGGCCGAGATCCTCGACCGCCTCCTCGCCGAGTGCGCCGAGTTCCAGCGCAAGGTGCAGGCCGGCGAGGCCAGGCTCGGCGAGAAGAAGGTCGACATCGTCCCGCCCGATCCGATCGGCGAACTCGGCAGCGGCTGGGAGAAGATGGCCGCCGAACGGCTCAAGACCGCCACCCTCACCATCTCCGGCGCCCCCACTTCCACCCCGCCCCCCGCCGATCGCGTCCCGGCCGCCACCTGACGCCGGCTCAGGAAACACCGACGCCCCAAGACGCGCAGCCCCCGGGCTCGCACCGCCGTCATCACGGCGGGCGCGGCCGCACACCTTTGGTTCGGCCGATCGACGCCGTCGCACGGAAGCGTGCACCGCCCCTGATCCCCCCGTCCGGCGACGTGCGCACGCGTGCGCCGAGAGGGGCACCGCGCGGGTTCTCGGGCCGAACCACCGGTTCGCGCGGCGTGCCCGCGACCGTCGGGCCCGCGCTCCCTGGCTTCGCCTTGCGAGGCGCCCGGAGTCCGGGTAGTCTGCTCCTGGGGGGTCGGGTCCCACACCACAGATCGAGAGACGTTCCATGCCGATGCGTTCCAGCCGACCGATGTGTGCCGTGGCCGCTCTGGGCATCGCGGCCTCCGCCGGACTCGCCGCCCCCTGCCCCGCCGATCACGACGGGAGCGGGTGGGGCGACGTCAACGACCTGCTCGGGTTCCTGGGCGACTTCCGCGCCGGGTCCCTCGCGGCGGACTACATCGACGACGGGGCGATCGACGTCTCCGACCTGCTCGAGTACCTGCGTCTCTTCCGCATCGGCTGCGCCGACGACACCGACACCGACGGCGACGGGCTCCGCGACATCGTCGAGACCGGCACCGGCGTCTACCGCGGCCGGGGCGACACCGGCACGGATCCGTTCGTCGCCGACACCGACGGCGACGGGCTCCCCGACGGCGAGGAGGTCCTGCCGACGGCGGACGGGCTCAACCTGCGGGCCTTCGGCGTCAGCCCCCTGCGGCGCGACATCCTCGTGGAGATCGACTGGTTCGGCAACCAGAACGGGCACCAGCCCTCGCTCCAGCCCCTGCCGCAGACGATCATGATGATCGAGCAGGTCTTCGCCGCGGCCCCGCTCACGAACCCCGACGGCTCCACCGGCATCAGCATCCGGATCGACTACGGGCAGGGCGGCGCCTTCACCGGCGGCAACCAGCTGCCCGGCGCGCCGGACTACATCACGTTCCCCGCCCAGTTCCAGACCTTCAAGGCCGACCACTTCGACCCGAGGCGCTACGGCCGCTTCCACTACTGCATCTTCGCCATGAAGTACAACGCGCCGGACAACGGCAGCTCCGGCATCGCCGAGCTCAGCGGCGACGACTTCATGGTCACGCTCGGCAACGTGGTCGGCTTCACCCCCTACCCCACCGCGGCCACGTTCGTCCACGAGCTCGGGCACAACCTCGGGCTCCGGCACGGCGGCTTCGAGAACCTCAACAACAAGCCCAACTACAACTCGGTGATGAACTACCGCCACCAGTTCAACGGCATCGACGTGAACCTCGACGGGCGCGGCGACGGCGTGATCGACTACTCGATCGGCGCCCTCCCCCCGCTCGACGAGAGCAGCCTCATCGAGGCCCACGGCATCGGCGGCCCGGGATCGCCCGCGATCGACTGGAACGGCAACGGCGTCATCGACCCCGCGCCCTACGCCCGCAACCTCAACTGCACCCCCGGCGGGAGCGCCCCCTGCGGCGTCTCGGTCTCGTCGTGCACCGACTCCGCCTGCACCGTCCTGCACGACCAGAACGACTGGGCCAGCATCAACTGGAACCGCCTCCCGACGCCCGGACGCTTCCGCCTGCCCGAGCCCCCGGCCGAGATCGAGGTCTGCCCGGACGTCCCCCGGAACCTGCGGGACATCGCCGCCGCCGTCGAGGCGCCGCATCCGCCCCTCCGGAACCGGCGATAGCCGGGCTGATGCTGGTCGCCGCCCGGAATCCGGACCTGCGCCTGCCGCTCCCGCTCAGGGAGCGGCGTCGTTTCGTCAGGCGCCCGTGGTGGCGCGACCGCGTGAGGAAGACCCCCGGGTTCGGCGAGAGCGGTTCCCGCTCGCGGGCCCTCGCCGCCTGCCTCGCCTCGGGCGTCACGTACCTGCCCTCCTGCGTCCCCGTCCCCGCCTTCAACCCGCTCTTCCCGACGACCACCCGCGGCGCCCTGTTCGACCTGCGCCGCATGCGCGCCCGCCCGGTCCCCCTGGAGCGTCCCGTGGTCGTCCTCGGCGGGTACCACGAGCCCGGGCCGTGGGCCGAGGCCCTGATGATGCGCCTCCGCGCCGCGACCAGCCAGGACCCGCACGACTTCCTCGCCGTCGACTACCTCTTCAAGTCCGACGCCGAGGACCTCATCGCCAAGGTCGTCACGCAGGTCGACGAGAAGTGGCCGAACGCCAGCCGGACCGAGACCATCGAGATCGACGCCGTCGCGATCTCGATGGGCGGGCTCATCGCCCGCGCCGCCGCCATCCCGCCCGAGCGCAACCTCATCCCGGGCGACGAGACGCTCAGCGAGCGGCAGGCCGCCCACGCCGAGACGGCCTCCCCCGGCGACTACCGCAAGCGCCTCCGCATCCGCCGCCTCTTCACGCTCGCGACCCCCCACCGGGGCGCCAAGCTCGCCGACGCCATCGCCCCGGACAACATCTCCCGCGCGATGCGCACCGACAGCCCCTGGATCTGCGGGCTCAACGGCACGCTCGGCGAGTGCGAGTACGAACTCTTCCCCTACGCCATCCTCCGCGACGGCGTCGTCGGGGCCCGCAACGCCGCCCCGCCCGGGCGCGAGCCCTTCTGGGTCTCCGGCACCCTGATCGGCAGCCACATGGGGGTCAGCGAGAACCGCCGCATCGCGGCCGACATCGCCCGCCGCCTCCGGGGCGAGCGCCCCCTCGCCATCGGCCCCTCGCGCCCGCCCAACGACTGATCCCGCCCGGACGCCGCGGGGCCCGCGCCGGCGCGGAATCCGCCCCCGCTCCTCCGGCATACTGGGCGGCATGACCGCCCGCCCGAACGAGACCGCCCGACGCCGGGGAGCCGCCCGCCTGCTGCGCGCCACGGCCGTCCTCACGACGCTCCCGCTCGTCCTCTGCTCCGGCTGCCTGACGCTCCCCCACCCCAACCCGGCCTTCCCGGCGACGCCCGAACGCCTGCGGGCCGAACGCCAGCGGATGCGGGCGAACCCGGCGCCGCTGGAGCGTCCGGTCGTGGTGCTCGGCGGCTACCGGGCGACGCCGCAGATGGCCCAGGACCTCGCGCACGAACTCCGCCTGCTCACCAGCCGCAACCCCGACGACTTCCTGCCCATCTCCTACACCTTCGCCGCGGACATCGACGAGATCGCGGCGGAAGTCATCCGCCGGGTGGAGGAACGCTTCCCGAGCGAGGACCCCGCGCGGACCGTGGAGGTCGACGTGGTGGGCATCTCCATGGGCGGGCTCGTCGGGCGGGTCGCGGCGATGGCGCCGGAAGAACGCCCCGGCGTCCTGCCGGGGATGGAGGCCAACCCCGGCAAGCGCCTGAGCGTCCGCCGCATGTTCACGCTCGCGAGCCCGCACCGCGGCGCGGGGCTCGCCCGGCACCTGGCCCCCGACCTCGCGGCCCGCTCGATGCGCCCCGGCTCGGGCTACCTCGACCGTCTGAACGAGGCCCTCGCCCGCGCGGAGTACGAGATCGTGCCCTACGCCGTGCTCCGCGACACGTGGGTGGGGGCGACCCGCGCGGCCCCGCCGGGGGCGGACCCGATCTGGACGGCCGGGACGCTGCTCTTCAGCCACTTCACCGTCTCGCAGAACCGCGCGATCGTGACCGACGTCGCGCTGCGCCTGCGCGGCGAGGACCCGATCTCCCTCGGCGGAACGCCGCCGCCGAGGGACTGAACAAGCCGCGCAGCACGCGAGGGACCGTCGCAGGGCGCACAAGGGGCGCCGCGCGCGTCGCGCGCATCCCCCCACCCGGTGCGAGACGCGCGCGACGCTCGCTTCGGGGGGCCCCGGAATCCCTCTCTCTCATCCGCCCCCTCCGCATCGCCCGAACTGAGCGGCGTCTACACCCGGAGCGTGCCGGGCTCTCACCTCAACCTTCCTCTAATCGGGCTCAACCCAGAGAGAGGTGTTTCCATGACCACGATGAAGTATGCGGCCGGAATCGCGATCGCAGCACTCGCCGGAACAGCAGCCGCCGAACCGCTCGATGCCCTGCTGACGTTCGGCTTCACCGACCTCGAGGCGTCCTACGTGCGCAACGGCGACACGGGCCAGTTCCGCGCCCGCTCCGTCACCCGCACGACGGGCGATGTCACGATCTACAACCCCAGCGCCGACACCGTCGTCTTCGGCGAGGGGTTCGCCGACGCGCCCGGCGGCTGGGACGCCGAGCTCGGCATGCAGATCTCCGACATCACCAGCAACACCGCCAACGCGGTCGGCATGTTCCGCATCCAGGACGGCGACGGCGACAAGATCCGCGGCGTCTTCCGCGGCACCTGGACCAAGCTGAACACCGGCGGCGCCACGGCCCTGGCCTTCCAGGGCGTCTTCGAGCGGGTCGAGGTCCTCGCCGACGGCGACGGGATCTTCGAGGGCATCTTCGGCGACGACGCGACGGACGACAACATGTTCGATCTCGCCAGCCTCCTCGACTTCAACGACCTCTTCGGCGCCCTGGTCGAGGTCGGCTTCGGACCCGACTCCTTCTTCTCGGAGACCTGGGACCGCACGTACGCTACGAACGTCGCTGCGACCATCACGCAGATCCCGACGCCGGTGGCCGGACTGCTGGCCGGCGTCCCGGGCATGCTGCTGGTCTCCCGCCGCCGCCGCGGCTGACCACGAGCGGAGAGGCTCCGGCCTCTACACCGCGTCTATCAGACTCTCTCCCTCTCCTCTCGGTCCGGCGCGTCAAGGGCGCGCCGGGCTGTTTTCGTTTCCGGGATCAGACGCCCCGCGTCGCCTCCACCCACCGGCGGACCAGGTCCGTCAACTCGGCCTCGCGCGCCCGGAGTTCATCCACGCCGGAGAACGCGGCGATCGCCCGATCCTCCGAGGCCCAGTCGAGCAGCCCCGATTCGTCGCGGAGCACGCGCCCGCCGAGCTTGCCCTTCGGCCTCGCGTCGCAGTGGAAGATCACCCGCACCCGATCCCTGGCGTGCAGGTTGAGCGTCACCCGGTGCTTTCCCTCCACGCTGTAGCTCGGCGCGTTCCACTTCAGCCCCTCCGCCAGATCGCCGTGCGCCCGCGGGATGATCTCCCGCAGGGTCTCCACGACCGCCCGCAGCGGGTGGTCCAGCCCCGCCATGTACGCCTCGACGGCCGCTTCATCACCTGCCCTACCCCTCGCCCCACCCTTCACTCCCCCCGCCGAACCTCCGGACGCCTGCTTCGACTTCGAGGGCATCGCGCCGTTCCTCCGCCGCCGGGCGCGATCGCTCCGCGCCG
>CAYMFP010000036.1:6695-17090 GCA_964389385.1 uncultured Phycisphaeraceae bacterium
CCGCCGGGGCCCGCACGCCGCCCCGTATAGTGGGAGATGAGCGAGAGCGCCCACGAAACCCACCGCCAGCTCACCTGGTCCGCCCTCGTGGCAAAGTGGACGGAGTTCGCCCAGCAGGCCGTGGCCCTGCCGGAGGAGGGGGACGGCGGGCGCTGGCGTGCGGCCGTGGCCCCCGTGATCGGGCTCCAGGCGATGGTGCACGCGCTCGGCGAGATCGACGAGGTGAGCGACGAGGAACGCCCCCTCGCGCTCGACAAGGCCGAGCTGGTCTGCCGCCAGCACACCAAAGAGCTGCACGAGATCTGGCGCGGCGAGCCGCTGCCCCGCGAGATCGACGATCTGGTGCAGGACGCGCGGATCGCCTTCGAGGCCGCGGCCAACGCGGGCGTCGAGTGGCTCGTCACCAGCGACCGCCTCGTGGCCCACCACCCCGGCGGGCTGCAGGAGAAGCTGCAGAAGATCGGCTTCGACGGGGAGCTGTTCGTCCCGGCCCCGGGCGTCCCCCTCTTCCGCGGGAGCGTCGCCGCCTTCGCCCGCGGGCGCGGCGGGACGGCGCCGAGCGACGCCGCGATCCGCGAGATCGAGTTCTTCCTCACGCGCGGCGAGGGGGCGAGGATCGGCGAGCCGGAGCGGATCGCCATCCCACGGCAGGTCTACCGCCAGTTCGACTTCGGCGGCGGGCTGACGCTGGGGGGCGCCGGGGCCGGCGGGAGCGGCGGAGCGAAGCGCGACCTGCTCGTGCCGATGAACGAGACGCTCCCCCCCGGACAGCCGCTGCTCGTGCTGGCGTTCGACGCGGGCGAGCCGCAGCCCGTTCCGCCCCCGCCGACGCGCCCGGTGCGGATGGACCCGGTGCCGGTGGAGGAGTGGCGGCCCGAGTAGGAGAGCGGCCGCCGCAAGCGGAGGCCCGGAGAAACGCGGAGAGCAGAGCAGGGCTGTGCAAGGCCGCCTGACCGGAGCCCAGGCCTTCCCGACTCCGGGCGCACGCGCCCCCTCATGCTCCCTGTCTTCGCGGCCTCCGCGTTTCCCTGACCCCGGCAGCGAGCGCCGGCCTGGAGACGGCGGCGCTCACCGGGCGCCCGCGCGGCGCGACTTCTCCACCAGCACGCTCAGCAGCGTCATGTCCGCCGGCGTCATCCCCTCCAGCCGCGAGGCCTGCCCGAACGTCGCCGGGCGAAACCGCAGCAGCGCCTGCCGCGCCTCGGCCCGCATCGGCGCCAGGTGCGCCTCGCGCAGCACGCCCTCCGGCACCCGGCGCGGCTCCATCTCCCGCGCCCGCCGGATGTCCGCAAGCGCCCGCTTCACGTAGTGCTCGTACCGCCGGTCCGCCCAGACGGAGTACACCACGTCCTCGCGGAACCGCGCCGAGGGCTCCACGGCCGCCGCGTCCGCCGCCAGGTCCCGCTCCGTGTACCCGGCCGTGCGCACCCGCTTCTCCAGCGCGCCGCCCCCCGGCACGCGCCCGGCGTCGACGATCCCGCGCAGCCGCTCCGCCTGCCGCCGCCGCTCCCGAAACCGCTCCAGCCGCAGACGCCCCAGCGCCGTCGTCCCCAGCAGCCCGAGCGACTCGGCCACCGGCGTCAGCCGGTCGGCCGCGTTGTCGGCGCGGAGCAGCAGCCGGTGCTCGGCCCGGCTCGTGAACATGCGGTACGGCTCCCGCGGCGTCTTCGTCACCAGGTCGTCCATCAGCACGCCGATGTACGCCTGGTCGCGCCCGAGCACGAACTCCCCCTCCCCCCGCGCCCGCCGCGCCGCGTTGATCCCCGCCACCAGCCCCTGCGCCGCCGCCTCCTCGTACCCGCTCGTCCCGTTGATCTGCCCCGCGAGGAACAGCCCGCCCGCGAGCTTGGCCTCCCCGGTCGCGTGGATCTGGTGCGGCAGCACCATGTCGTACTCCACCGCGTACCCGTACCGCAGGATCTCCGCCCGCTCGCACCCCGGCATCCCGCGCACGATCGCGTCCTGCACGTCCGCCGGCAGGCTCGTCGAGATCCCGTTGCAGTAGACCCAGTCGTCCCGCAGGCTCTCCGGCTCCAGGTACACCCCGTGCTGCTCGCGGTCCGCGAAGCGCACGACCTTGTCCTCGATGCTCGGGCAGTACCGCGGCCCGACGCTCTCGATCTGCCCGCTGAACATCGGCGCGCGGTGCAGGTTCTCCCGGATCAGCCGGTGCACGTCCCCCGTCGTGTGCGTCTGCCGGCAGTCGACCTGGGGGAGGAGGGGGAAGCGGGAGAGGAGAGGCAACCGGCATTCGGCTTTCGGCAACCGGCGTTCGGAGGCGCCCTCCTCCCGATCGCCGAATGCCGACTCCCGGATGCCGCTCAGATCGCTGAACGGTTGCGGCCGCTCGTCGCCCGGGTGCTCCGGCAGCGCCTCCCAGTCGATCGTCCCGCGCCGCAGCCGCGGCGGCGTCCCCGTCTTCAGCCGCCCGAGCTCGAACCCCAGCCCGCGCAGGGCCGCGGAGATCGTGCTCGCCGCCGCCTCCCCGTGCCGCCCGCCGGGCGTCCGCGTCTCCCCCGTGTGCATCAGCCCGCGCATGAACGTGCCCGTCGTCAGCACGACCGCGTCGGCGCTCAGCAACCGGGTGGAACCCGGCGAGCCCGTGACGACCACTCCCACACACCGCCCGTCCTCCACCGCCAGCTCCTCCACCACACCCCCCACCACCCGGATCTCCTCCCGCCCCGCGATCAGCCGCCGCACCTCCTCCGCGTACGCGTGCTTGTCGTTCTGGCACCGCGGGCCCCGCACGGCCGGGCCCTTGCTCGTGTTGAGCACCTTGAAGTGGATCCCCGTCGCGTCGGCCGCGAGCCCCATCAGCCCGCCCATCGCGTCGATCTCGCGGACGAGCTGCCCCTTCGCAAGCCCCCCGATCGCCGGGTTGCAGCTCATCACCCCGATCTTCGACGGGTCGATCGTCACCAACGCCACCGCCCCCGCCCCGAACTCCGAGGCCGGCAGCAGGTTCGCGGCCGCCCACGCGGCCTCCACCCCCGCGTGCCCCCCGCCGATCACGATGACCCGGAAACGCCCGTACGACATCCAGGCAAAGAATAGCGCCCCCCTCGATCGGCCCTGAAAAGCCTCTCCCTTGCGACCCAATACCGTGCGCGTGCACAAGCAGCTCATCCAACTGGGCGCGCTGGCCGCCGTCTGCGGCGGGCTGTCGGGCGCGATCCTGGGCTGGCTTCTTCTGCCCGTCATCGCGGACGCGGCGATCATCTACCCGTCGCGGGGGCCGGGGGCCGCCCTCGGAGCGGGTGCGATCCTTCTCGGCGCGGGCGGCTATGAACTCGCGGCACGCCGGACGGGCGTCGGCGGCTTCGGCGTGTGGGCGGTCTGGTCGATCGCCACCGGGACGATCGCCGCGGCGGCGATGCTGCTGATCGCGACGGCCCGAGCCGGGCCGATCGACCTCGTTCCCTTCCCGCTGCTCGCCACAGCCTTCTTCACCGCTGCCGCCCTGGTGCGCGCGTGGATCGACGACTGAGCCCGATGCGAGAAAGCCCCGCCGGTCGCGGCCGCGGCCCGTTCAGTGCGCGTTGCGGTTCAGGAACCCGCGGAAGAGCGTCAGCCAGAGGATCTTGAGGTCGAACCCGACCGACCAGTGGCGGATGTAGAACAGGTCGTACTGCAGCCGCTTGCGCAGGCTCGTGTCCCCGCGCAGCCCGTTCACCTGCGCCCACCCCGTCATCCCCGCCTTGACGTGGTGCCGGATCACGTAGCCGCGCCAGTCGTCGCGGAAACGCTCGATGAACTCCGGGCGCTCCGGACGCGGGCCGACCAGCGACATCTCGCCCCGCAGCACGTTGAAGAGCTGCGGCAGCTCGTCCAGGCTCGTCCGCCGCAGCCAACGCCCGATCGGCGTCACGCGCGGGTCGTCCCGCCGCGTCCAGCGCAGCTCCTCCCGCTCGTCGGCCACGTGGTGCATCGTCCGGAACTTGTAGATCCAGAACTCGCTCCCCCCGAGGCTCACCCGCCGCTGGCGGAAGATGATCGGCCCCGGCCCGGAGAGCGCCACCAGCCCCGCCACCACCAGCATCACCGGGCTGAAGAGGATCAGCGCGGCCGTCGCCCCGAGCAGGTCCAGCGCCCGCTTGAGCAGCCCGCCGAGCCCGTCCGCCGGCGTCTCCCGGTACGCCAGCACCGGCATCCCGTCCAGCTCCCCCACCATCGAGTGCGACGGCAGGTACCGCGGCATCACTTCGGGGACGATGCGCACCTCCACCGCGAAGCGGTCGAGCCGGCGCAGCAGGTCCGGCAGCCGGTCCGCCTGACGCTGCGGCAGCGCCAGGTACACCGCGTCCACCGGGTGCTTCTCGAGCACCTGCTCCAGCTCGTCCGCGCTGCCGAGCACCGGCCGCCCCAGGCACCGCTCGCGCCCGTCCCCCGCGTCGTGCGCCACGAAGTAGGCGATGTCCAGCCCCGTCCACGCGTTCCGCTCGATCGCCCGCGCCGTCACCTGCGCCAGCCGCCCCACCCCCACGATGCAGCACGAACGCCGGTTCCACCCGCGCCGCCGGATCGCCCGCAGCACCATCCGCAGCGACGCCCGCTCCAGGCACAGCCCCACCGCCATCAGCGCCGCGGCCGCCCCCACCTGGAACCGCTCCGGGCCGATCTCCACGCTCCGCCCCAGCAGCGAACCCTGCGCCCCCCCGCCCTCGCCCCCCCCCGCGATGCCCTCGAACCCCACCGCCCACAGCGCCAGCACCAGCACGGCCACCGTCGCCACGCACGCCTTCACGACGCCGAACATCTCCCCCGCGATGCTCCGGTCGCGCCGCGGGCGGTACAGCCCGCACGCCGACAGCGCGTACAGCCCCACCGGCACGGCGAACAACGCCAGCGGCTGCTTGATGATCTCGTCCCACCCCGGCGCGAACCCCTCCCCGAACACGCCCCGCCGCAGCCCCCACGCCGCGTAGCACGCCCCCGCGATGACCACGGCGTCCGAGGCGACGAACAACGAGATGAAGAGGTTCCTGCGTTCTCTCAGCACCACTCGGCCTCAACGCCCGAACATCCCCCGGGCGAGTCCCCCTCCCTAATCTCGCCCTCCGGGTCGGCAGTGTCAAGCGCGCGGCGTCAGGCCGCGGCGCCCCGCGAGGTCGGCCAGCCCGGGCCGGTCCGCAGCGCCGGCGTCCGCTCCGCGATGCGTCGGAGCGTCTCCGCCTCGCCCGGCGCAAGCCCCGAACCGTCCGGCGGAACCACCCGAACGCGGGCGTACAGATCCCCGCGACGCCCCGCCGCGTTCTCCAAACCCCGCTCCCGCAGCCGCAGGTACTTGCCGCTCGCCGCGCCGGGCGGGACGTTGAGATCCACCGGCCCGTCCAGCGTCGGCACCTGCACCCGGCATCCGAGCGTCGCCTCCGCGATTGTCAGCGGCAGCTCCAAACTCAGATCCAATGAATCGGGGGGGTCGCCCGGCCGTCCCCGGACGAGCACAGGATGCGGCTCGACCCGGATCGTCAGGATCAGATCCCCCGGCGCCCCGCCGGGGGTCGGCGACGGGTGCCCCTCGCCGCGGATCCGCAGCTTCGCCCCGTCCCGCACGGCCGGAGGGATCGTCACCTCGATCGACCGCTCGTCCCCCCCGCGCAGCAGCGAGATCCGCCGCTTGCCCCCGCGCGCCGCGGACTCGAAGTCCAGACGCATCGTGTGCGTGACGTCCTGCCCCGCCACCGGGCGGGCCCGGCGCCCGTGCTGCGCCCGCCCCGCCCCCCGGGCCCCGCGAGCCGCGCCGCCGAAGAACGTGTCGAACATCGACCCGAGGTCGTCGGCGTCGAAGTCGAAGCCCGCGGGCCCGCTCCCCCCGCCCGACTGCCACTGGTAGTGGACGCCCCCCCGCCCCGCTCCCCCGCCCGGGCGCCCCGCGGCCCCCGCCGGCCCCGCGTGGCCGAAGCGGTCGTACGCCCGGCGTTTCTCCTTGTCGGAGAGCACGTCGTACGCCTCCTGGATCTCCGTGAAGCGGGCCTGGGCGTCGGGCGCCTTGTTGACGTCGGGGTGCAGCTTGCGCGCAAGCTTCCTGTAGGCCGCGCGGATCTCGTCCTCCGTCGCGGTCCTCTCCACCCCCAGGATCTGGTAATAGTCGCGCTTCGCCGACATTCGGCGAATGGTAGCGCCGGACGCCGGAACCGGTTCCCCGCACCGCCCCGTCCGCGGCCGCGCCGCGCGCCCCGACGGTCGAAAAACGCCCCGCCCGGCGTCGCCGGGCGGGGCGCGGTGTCAGCCATGGACAGCGGATCACTCCGCCCCGTTCTCCTCGGGCTGGGCGTCGTCCTGCTCCGGCTCCTCCGCCGGACGCTGCGGCGTCGGCTCCCCCTCGCGGATCATCTGACCCGTGGGCTTCTGGATGCTGTCGAGCTCGACCGCGAAGAACAGCGTCGCGTTCGGCTCGATGCCCGCCTGCGGGCGGCCCTGCTCGCCGTACCCGAGGTCCGCCGGGATGATGAGGAACCGGCGGATGTCCAGCGGCGCCCCGTCGAGCCCCTCGAGCCACCCCTGGATGAGCCCGCCCGGCTCGCCCGGCTGCGGCAGGCGCGCCCGGATCGGCTGGCGCCCCGGGTAGTAGCTCGTGTCGAACAGCCCGTTCTCGAGCGTCCAGCCCGCGTAGTTCGCGAAGAACTGGTCCCCCGGCGCGAGCGTCGGCGACTCCGACGTCCCGATGTCGATGATCACCAGCCCGCTCTCGCGATCCTGCCGCGTCACCGGCGCCTCGGCCCGCCGGAACGTGAAGCCCTGCTCGCCCTCGGCCGGGCCCCAGACGATGTTGCCCTCGGCGTCGAGCCCGCGGTCCGCGAGGACGAGCTGATCGCCCGTCAGCCGGAAGGCGCTCGTCATCGTCTCCGCCCCGCCGACCATCGTCGGGTACGCGTGCTCCGTGGACCCCGCGTAGCCGCCCCGCCCCTCGCGGCGCAGCGCGATGTCCATCGTCGGGACGAGATTCGCGACGTCCAGCAGCGCCAGCGGGCGGTCCAGGGCCCAGGCCCCGCGCACCATGTTCCGGAACGTCTCCGCCCCGATCTCGAACGTCCGCAGACGCACGCCCCCCTGATCCCCCTCGCGCACCTGCACGACCGTCTGGCGGAACGGCTCGTTCGGCGCGTCCGCCGGGGCCGCCTCGACGTAGAGCGTGTCCCGCAGCCCCTCCACGAGGATCGGGGCGACCGAGACCAGCACCGAAACCTGCTCGCCCGTCCCGCGGGCGTTCACGCTCACGGTCGACCGCCACGTGCCCGAGAACGCGGTGGCGAACTCCTCCACGGCCGGGCTGGACCACGTGAAGCTGCGCGGAGCCTGCCGCTCGGCCTCCGCGGCGATCGTCCGCGGCTGCTCCCCGGGCTGCGCCAGCGCGGCCGGGGCGAGGAGAGCGGCGAGAGCAAGGGCGGCGCCCGTGCGCCGGATCGTGACGTCGTTCATCTCCGAAGTCTCCTGGGTTGGGTGGGGGAGTCTAACGCCTGTTCCGCCGGGGCGGGACAGGCGAAAACGCCGCCCCCGGAATTCCTTGCAGCCCAACCCAAATCCTCTGGTACGATGATCTTGGGGGAAGATGCCCGATGATCCTCCGGCGGAGCCGTGCGCAGGCCTGCTCGGGTGAGCATTCCCGCGGGCGTCTCAAGCGTTGGGAAGGTACATGGCAGGGCAGCAGAGCAGCAGGCCGAACTCCGGCACGGATCCGCACGACACGTCGGCGGATGCGGCGTTTTTCCAGGTGGGGGTCGGCCGCGAAGGCGCCGGGGCCCTGGACGACACGGCCGTCGACGGACTGCCCGCCCCCGACGCCTCGGACGCGGATCTTGCCGGAACCGCCGCGATGCAGGACACCGCGGCGGCAAGTGATCCGCCGAATCAGGGGGCTTCCGGCGGTGCGGACCCCTTCGCGGCCTTCATCAGCGACGAAGCCGGCGACGGCGAACTGGTGCTCGAGGAGGAGGCCAACGCCGGAACCCGGGCCGAACTCCGCCTGGAGGCGGAGGTCGAGAACCAGCTTTCCCGCTCGAGTTCCGCCCCGTGGCAGGCTCCGGAGTACGAACTCACGGACGAGGACCTCGCCTTCACGGACATCGATCCCGAGGCCGGCGTCCAGAGCATCCGGCGGGATTTCTCGGTCCGCGCGGCCCTCGCCAGCCGGGAGGGGCAGTTCGTCGTCGCCCTGCTCGGCACGACCGTCGCGCTCGGGCTCGGGGCGTACGCGGCCGTCGATCAGCAGACGACGAGCATCATCATCGCCGGCGTGGTGGTCCCCCCGGCCGCGATCTTCGGCTACATCGGGTGGCGGCGCTGGATCCAGAACCAGATGTACAGCGTCCGCCTGCTCGAATCCCTCGGCGAGGACACCGAGGAACTGCGCGCCGCCGCCGAGGAGCGGGCCCGCCGGCGCCTCGAGCGCCGAGCCGCCAAGGCCGAACGCGCCCTGAAGAACGCCCCGCCCCGCCGCTGACCGGGTGGGGAGGCGGCATGTTCCCGGCGCGGCGCACGCCGCCTGCGCCGTGCGCCGCAGCAACTCTCGGCCCAGAAAACGATTAAAGTGGGACGCCGGCCGGCGCCCGGAGCGGCCGCGGGGGCGAGAGACTGCCCGGAGACGGAACCTCGATGACGATTTGGCAGTTGAAGGTCGTTGGGGGGCGAGCCAAGCCCCTGAAGCTGGGGGACGATCCGCTGACCATCGGTCGGCACCCGGACAACCGCCTGCGCCTCACGGACGAACGGGCGTCGCGCCATCACTGCGTCATCGAGCGGCAGAACGGGCACTACGTCCTGAAGGACCTCGGGTCGCGGAACGGGACGAAGCTCAACGGCGTCGCCGTGACCGGCGAGAACCCGCTCAAGGCGGGGGACCGCATCGAGATCGGGGCCGTGGCGATGATCGTCGAGCAGCGGGAGGCCGTCGCCGCCGGCGACGCGGACGACCCGCGGGCCAAGGGACGCAAGGGCGAGGCCGCCACCGCCCGCGGCGGGCCGTGGGTCCAGGAGATCGAGGGCATCCTCCAGGCCTTCGCCGGGCAGATCCAGCACCCGGACGAGCAGCTGCAGATCCTGGACGCGAACGGGCGGGCCTCGTCGGCGATCATGAACGACTCGGACGGCCCGCGGGCGCTGCGCCTGCTCCTGCGGTGCGCGAACCGCACGGCCGGCACGGACATCCACATCGAGCCCAAGGGCGACTGCGTCAACGTCCGCATGCGCGTGGACGGGCAGATGGTCTACATCTGCGAACTCACGCCGCAGGCCGGCTCGCTGTGCATGGGCATGGTCAAGGCCGCGTGCCAGATGGGCGTCGCGGGCACGGAGGCGATCCAGGAGGGGCACTTCTCCTGCCGCTTCCCGGACCGGCGGGTGGAGTACCGGGTGAGCTTCACGCCGAGCGTGTACGGGCAGAAGCTCGTCATCCGGGTGCTCGACCAGCGCGGCGTGCCCACGAGCCTGAGCGACCTGAACCTCGCCCCCTACATGCACGAGCGGATCCGCCAGGTCTGCACGCAGGACTCGGGGCTGCTGCTCGTCTGCGGCCCGACGGGCTCCGGCAAGACGACGACGCTCTACAACGGGCTTCGCGAGATCGACCGCGACGCGCGCAACGTCATCACCATCGAGGACCCGGTCGAGTACCAGCTCGAGGGCGTCACGCAGATCCCGATCGACGAGAAGCGCGGGAACACGTTCCACTCGCTGCTCCGCAGCGTGCTGCGTCAGGACCCGGACGTGATCCTGCTCGGCGAGATCCGCGACGAGGACACCGCCCGCACCGCGATGCAGGCCGCGATGACCGGGCACCTGGTCTTCTCGACCGTGCACTCGAAGGACACGATCGCGGCCGTCTTCCGCCTGCTGGACCTCAAGGTCGAGCCGTACCTCGTCGCCAACTCGCTGAACCTGGTGCTGGCGCAGCGTCTGGTCCGCAAGCTCTGCCCCCACTGCAAGCAGGAGGTGGCGGTGACGCCGGCGCAGGCGACGCGGATGGGCAAGTACCTGGGCGGCAAGACGAAGATCTTCAGCGCGACCGGGTGCCGCCGGTGCCTCAAGACCGGGTACCACGGGCGGATCGCGCTCTTCGAGCTGCTGGACGTGAACGACGACCTGCGCGACGTGATCCTGAACCAGCCGACGATCCAGGCGATGAAGAAGATCATCGAGGGCGGGCTGTTCACGACGCTCGCCCAGTCCGGCTGGCGCCTGGTCGCCGAGGGCGTGACCTCGCTGGACGAGGTCGACCGCATCGCCGTGCAGTCCTGACCCGCCGGATCGCGGCACGGGGAACAACCGCGGGGGTGCGGGCGGGACGCGCCATGGACGCCCGAAAACCGCATACGGCCGGCGCAGGATCGGGCGGCGGGCGGCCATGCCCGACACGCTACCACGAAACGCGCGATGACGAAGAGCCGCGGCGGGCCT
>CAYMFP010000037.1:0-7802 GCA_964389385.1 uncultured Phycisphaeraceae bacterium
GAAGTCCCCCAGCGGCACCGGCGTCGCCCGCAACGCCCGCACCCGCCACACCCCCCCCCCACCCCCACCCCCACCCCCATCGGCCTCATCCGTTCCCGCCCCGGCCGCCGCGTCCCCCGAACCCTCGCCGGACGGCCCCCCGAACACGATCCACACCTTCTGTCCCCACGCCCCGATCGCCCGCGGCTCCTCCGAGAACGCCCGGACCTGCCGCAGCTCCCCGTCCGACGCGCCGTGCATCACCCCGTCCGCCGCCAGCGCCCGGCGCGGCGGCACGTGCACCAGCAGCCACCGCGGCGCGTCCTTGCCGCGCAGCACGCCCTCGAGCACCGCCCACCCGTGCGCCGTCTCGCGCGGCCACGCCCCCGAGCCGAAGCTCCCCGCGCCCGCGCGCACCGCGCCCAGCGCCGGGCCCACGGCCCACGCCAGCACCAGCATCGTCCTGAGCAGGATCGCCGCGTTCATCAGAAGCGCGGCAGCTTATCCGTCGGCTCGCCCGCATCCAGGTCGCGGATCGAGATGATCCGCCGCAGCTGCACGAGCCGGTCGAAGTCGAAGAGCACCGGGTTCAGCTCCCGGACCTGCGGCTCCCAGAGCGAGAGGCTGATCACCGCGTCGAGATCGATCACGCGGATCCGGTAGTTCGACGCCAGCGTCGGGGCGACCGTCGCCCCGCCCTGCCCGGTCTGCACCGGCACGAAACGCTCCCGTGAGAGCGTCGCCCGCACCCGCGCCTCCATGTCCGGGCCCTGGATCTCCACCACCCGCGGCTGCAGCGTCTCCGGGTCCAGCCAGACGACCCGCCGCCCGTTCTGCGCCGGCAGCGACACCCCGACGTACTGACCGTCCGACGACCAGAACGTCCGCCCGCCCATCGCCGGGTCCGTCGGCCAGGGGTCGACGTTCAGCACCGCCCGCAGGTCCTTCGGGTGCACCGGCACCCCGAGCTGCTCGAGCTTCCACGGGTTCGCCAGCTCGTGCCGCCCGAACACGCCCGCCCGCACCTCCTCGTCGAGCATGTCGAACCACCAGTACCGCTCGTCGTTCGAGCCGAGCTGGAAGTACGTCTCCCCCAGCTTGCCGAGCGTCAGCGAGACGCTCGCCGGGCGCTGGAGCTGGAGGTGCCCCTCGGCCTGCTCGTTCAGACGCCGCCCCTCCGCGTCCCGCCCGCTCACCTGCACCGTCACCCGCGCCCACAGGGGGTCGAGCGCCGCCACCCGCGCGTTGTGCGCCGCCGCCACGTCCGCGTACGACGGGGGCGGGGCCAGCGGCACCCCGCGGGGATCGACCGTCGGCTGCCGGCAGCCGGCCGCCCCCCCGACCATCCCACCGCACGCCAATACAGAAAGGATCACGACACCGAGCCGTCCGCGGATCATCGACGCCTCCCGCTGCCGGCCCGCCTCGTCGCGGACGTGGCGCTCCGCCCTCGCTTCGCCGGAGCGCCCGCCGCCCCGCCGCCTCCCGACCCGCCCCCGGCCTCACCCTCGTCCAGGTTCATGATCCGCCCGAGTTCTTCCGTCGCCTCGGCGGCCGTCGCGTCGTCCATCCCCGGATCCACCACCCGCACCGTCCCCTCCTGCCCCCGCACCTTCACGATCAGCTCGCCCGGCGTCCCGTGCCGCAGGTCGGCCGGACGCCCGCCCTCGTACGTGAGCAGGCGCTTGCGGATCAGGATCAGCGCCAGCAGATACCGGAACGCGACGCGACGCGGCTCCTCCACGCCCTCGAGCTGCGCGAACAGGTCGAGCAGTTCCTCGTCGTCCACGAACGCGCGGGGGGCCGCGTTCGGCTCCGGCACGGTCCCGCGCCAGTACCCGAACAGCCTGCGCGGCGCACGCGGACGGGCCGGCTCCGCCCCGGCGGCCCCCTCCCACGCGTCGAGGGCGTAGTCCTCCCGGACCAGTTCCTCCTGCCCGGGCACCTCCACCAGGGCGGCGACGTACCGCTCCCCGGGGCGCAGCTCGCGTCCGGTGGCCGCGCAACGCCCGGTCATCCGCCCGACTTCGTAGCCTGCCGACTGCATCCCTGCCATGCGCGGGACATCCTACCCGCCCCGCCCGCGAGACCCCCGGATCCGCGGCGGCTCAGCAGGAAACCTCGAAGATCCGCCGGTCCGTTCCCCCTTCGCCGACGCGGAACTTCAGCGTCTTCGAGCACTTGGGACAGCGGGCCAGATACTCGGCGCGGCGCACGTCCCGGTGGACCCGCACGTACGCTCCCGAGCACAGAAAACGCACGCCGATCCACGCCCGTTCCCCGGCGGGCGCTGCGCACGAAACGACGGCCGGGTCCGTCACCCGCAACCCCTGCCGCCGTGCCTCCTCGGGCGTGAGCTTGGGCGCCATGTCCGATCCGATCGGCCAACCCCGGCACGCCGCTGCACACCCGCTCCCGACGAGCGAACGCCGGATGACGGGCACACTCCCCGGAGTTCGGCACCACCCCAAGTAAGTGGATACTTCCGATAGCGGTGCCCTGCCGGGTCAAACACAACTCTGGACCCGTGTCTGCGCGCCACTGGCGCATTTGCGCCCGGCCGTCCGATGCTTTCGCGTCTACACTCTGCCCAAGCCAGAACGTTAGTGGGCCCTTACCTCCACCCCGCCATCGCGGGGTTCTTCCGGGCCGCACCCGACGAAGACCCGACCACCGCACGATGACCGGCGCCCTGACCATCCTTCCGGACCCCCCCCCGCCGCCCACGCCGATCGGGCTGATCGCCGGGGGAGGGCGGCTCCCGGTGCTCGTTGCCGAGGGCCTCCGGGGGCGCGGGCATCAGGTCCACGGGCTCGGGCTCGCCCGGCAGTACGAGCCCGAACTCCCCTCGCTCTGCTCGTCTTTCCGGGAAGTCGGGCTGCTGCGCGTCGGATCGTGGGCCAAGGCGCTGCGCGACCTCGGCGTCCGCCACGCGATCATGGTGGGGCGCGTCGACAAAGCGAAGATCATGCACGACCCGTGGCGCCTGGTCCGGAACATCCCGGACCACCGCACGTTGGTCGCCTGGTACCGCCACCTGCGGCACGACCGCCGCTCCTACGCGGTGCTCGCCGCGATCGCCGAGGAGCTCGACCGGGAGGGCGTCAGCCTGATGGATTCGACCAGCCCGATCCCCGACCAGCTCGCCAGCGCCGGCGTCATGACCCACACCCGCCCGACGCGAGAGCAGGAGGCCGACATCCAGTTCGTCTGGCCGATGCTCAGCGAGCTGCTCCGCCTCGACATCGGGCAGTCGATCGCGGTGCGCGAGCGGGACGTCATCGCCGTCGAGGCCGTGGAGGGCACCGACCGCATGATCGAGCGCGTCGGGCAGATCTGCCGGGCCAAGGGCTGGACGCTCTGCAAGGGGGCCCGGGCGGGGCACGACCGCCGGTCGGACGTCCCGACGGTCGGGCTCACGACGATCGAGAACCTGCACGCCAACGGCGCCCGGTGCCTCGCCCTCGCGGCGGGGGACGTCATCATGCTCGACCGCGAGCAGATGATCGAGCGGGCGGACCAGCTCGGCATCGCCATCGTCGGCGTCCCGGTCTCGTACGGGGCCGTGCCGGCCCGCCCGAAGCGAGAGGCCGTGCCGGACGAGGAGTCGCCGGTGCAGATCCCGCTCTCCCCGGCGGAGGCGCTGGCCCTCTCCCGCCCGATCCACCCCGAGTTCCTCGAAACCCTGACCCGGCGGTGAGCCCCTCGCCGGACGCCGCACCGGATCCCGCACCGGCCCCGGGGCCCCGGCCGATCCCCGCGCCGGACGCGGCCTCGCTCCCCGACCCCACGACCTACGTCTCCCGCGGAGCCCTCAAGCTCCACGCCGCCATCGCCGCCTTCGGCATCGACCCGGCCGGGCGTGTCTGCGCCGACCTCGGGTGCTCCACCGGCGGGTTCACCGACTGCTGGCTCCGGCACGGCGCCGCCCGCGTCTACGCCGTCGACACGGCCTACGGGCAGCTCGCCTGGAAGCTCCGCCAGGATCCGCGCGTCGTCGTGATGGAACGCTCCAACGCCCTGCACACGCCCCCGCCCCCGGAGGCCGCGGGCGCGACCGACTTCATCTCGATCGACCTCTCGTGGACGCCGCAGCGTCTGGCCCTGCCCGCGGCCCTCGCCTGGCTCTCCCCCGGGCCGCACGCCCGCATCGTCACCCTCGTCAAACCGCACTACGAGATCGACAAGCACGACCTGCCCCCCGGCGGCGTGCTCGATCCCGACACGGCCGACGCCGTCGCCCGCCGGACGCTCGCAACGGTCCTCCCCCCGCTCGGGCTCCGCCTGGAGGGCCTCATCCGCAGCCCGGTGCTCGGCGGCGCGGTGAGCGGCAAGAAGAAACGCAAGGGCTCCGGCAACACCGAGCACCTGGCGCTGCTCGCCCGCTGAAGCTCGGGCTCCCCCTACGCTCCCCCTCCGCATGCCGACCGTCCTCACCATCGGCAACTTCGACGGCGTCCACCTGGGGCACGCGGCGCTCGTGCGCCGGGCTCGCGAACTCGCCGGGCCGGCCGCGGCCGGCGGGCGCGTCGTCGTGCTCTCCTTCGATCCGCACCCCCTCACCGCGATCCGCCCCGAGATCGCGCCGAAGCGGCTCACGCCTTTCGAGCGCCGGGCCGGGCTGCTCCGCGCCCTCGGCGCCGACGAGGTCGTCCGCCTCGAACCGACGCCCGATTTCCTGGCGCTCGAGCCCGAGCGGTTCGTCGAACGCCTCGCGGCCGAGCACGCCCCGGCCGCCCTCGTTGAAGGGGACGACTTCCGCTTCGGGCGCGGGCGCTCGGGCGACGTCGAGACGCTCCGCGCCCTCGGACGCCGCCACGGGTTCGAGGTCGCGGTGCTCCCTCCCGTGCAGGTCGCGCTGACCGACCAGACCATCGTGCGCGCCTCGTCCACGATGGTCCGCTGGCTCCTCGCGCACGCCCGCGTCCGCGACGCCGCCCTGGTGCTCGGGCGCCCGCACGAGATCGCCGGGACCGTCGTCCCCGGCGACCGGCGCGGGCGCACCATCGGCTTCCCGACCGCCAACGTCGCCACGGACGACACCCTCCCCGCGAACGGCGTCTACGCCGCCCGGGCCGTCCTGCCGGACGGACGCACGTTCCCCGCGGCCGTGAACGTCGGCGCCCGCCCGACCTTCGAGAACGCCCGCCCCCAGACCGAGGCCCACCTCATCCTGCCGGGGGCCGGCCCCGAATGGCGCCCCGTCGACGGGCTTCCCGAGTACGGCTGGGCGATCCGCCTCCGGCTCATCGCGTTCGTCCGCGACCAGGCGCGGTTCGCGTCGCTCGACGGCCTCGTCGCCCAGATCCGCCGCGACACGCAGCGCGCCCGCGCGCTCGTGGAAGAGGCCGACGGGCTCTTCGCGCCGGACCGAGGAGAAAGCCCCGAGGTCCTGAAGCCCTGAAGTCCCCGGCCCGAGGCCTTCGCCGGCCAGGACTCCGAGCCCCAAGACTTCGGGGCGCTCCCGCTCTCTGCCTGCTCCCTCCCCTACCCTCCCCCGTGGACGACCTCATCCGTGAAATGCTCGGCGAGCAGGCCCCGCCCGCGTACACCACCAACGCATCTCTGGAGGAGATCGCGGACTGGCTGCGGGGGCTCAGCTCCCTCGTCGTCCTCACCCACGCCAAGCCCGACGGCGACGCGATGGGCGCGAGCCTCGGGCTCGTCCGCGCCATGAACCTCTCCCGCGGCGGGACGGCCAAGGGCGTCAGCGGCGCCGCCTCCGTCGCCGAGGCGTGGTACGCCGGGGCGGTCCCCTTCTGGGCCCGCGCCATCGTCCGCCAGACCAAGCACCGCCTGCTCGAGCCCCCGGCCGAGGGCGAGCCGCGCCGCACCGCCCCCTCGTCGCTCGACCCCGACGGCATCGTGATCGTCGACACCGGCGCCTGGGGACAGCTCGCCGACTTCGCCGAGTTCCTCCGCCCCCGCACCGCCCGCGCGGTCGTGATCGACCACCACCTCGCGGGCGACGCCGACGTCGCCGCCCGCCGCTACGTCGACACCTCCGCGGCCGCGGCGTGCGAGATCGTCGCCGAGCTCTGCCGCATCCTCCTCGGCGTCCGCAAGCTCACCGATCTGCCCGCCGACGTCGCCGAGCCGCTGTACCTGGGCATCTGCACCGACACCGGCTGGTTCCGACACTCGAACGTCTCGCCCCGCGTGATGCGCGTCGCGGCCGACCTGCTCGAGACGGGCGTCAAGCCCGGCCCCCTCTACGAGACCGTCGAGCAGGGCGATCGCCCCGAGCGCCTCAAGCTCCTGCGCCGCGCCCTCGACTCGCTCGAGTTCCACGACGACGACCGCTTCGTCGTCATGACCCTCCGCCGGCAGGACTTCACCGAGACGGGCGCGGCCCCCGGCGACTCCGGCGGGTTCCACGAGATCGTCAAGACCGTCGCCACCGTCCGCGTCTCGGTGCTGCTCACGGAGACGCCGGGCGACGACGGCAGGCCCGTCACGAAGGTCTCGATGCGGAGCAAGTCGGCCGTCGCCGGTGCGGCCCCGGGCGACGGCCTGATCGACGTGAACGAGATCTCCAGGACGCTCGGCGGCGGCGGGCACCGCCAGGCCGCGGGCGCCCGCGTGAACGCCGACGCCGAGACGACCAAACGCCTCGTGCTCGACGCGCTCCGCCGCGCCGCCGGACTCTCCTCATGAGCAAGAAACCCCGCCCCTCCGACCGACGCCCCTCCGACGCGCGACGCTCCGGGCCGCGCCCCGGCGGGGGCGGCGCGCCCGACCGGCCGGCCGGCGGCCCCCGCAACGCCCCCGCCCCCCGCCGCGGCGGACGCCCCGCCGCCGATCCCGCCGCGCCCGAACGCCCCGCGAAGGACCCTCGCATCCTCGACCGGGCCATCAAGCGGGCCGTGAACGAGGCCGGCAAGCCCCCGCGCCCCCGCCCGTCCGCGGCGGGCGACCGCACCGCCCACGGCGAGCCGCGGAACATCCGCCCCGGGCAACGCCCGCCGCTGCGCGTCTTCACGACCACGCTCTGGGAGTACCCCAGCCAGCACTACGACGGCTTCACCGGCACGCAGCAGGGCAGCAAGGACTACGCCGGCGCCACGCCCTCGTGGGTCATCTGGCAGCTCCTGCAGCGTTACACCCGCCCGAAGGACCTCGTGGTCGACCCGATGTGCGGCTCGGGCACGACGCTCGACGTCGCCCGAGACCTCGGTCGCCGCGGCCTGGGGTACGACCTCTCCCCCTCGCGCGAGGACATCCACAGGGCCGACGCCCGCGACCTCCCCCTCGAGGACGCCGTCGCCGACTTCGCCTTCGTCGACCCGCCCTACTCCACCCACATCGACTACTCGAACGACCCGCGCGACATCGGCAAGCTCGACGCCGGCGAGGTGAGCCACGAGCAGATCGGCGGCGATCGGGTCGAGATGCTCGGGCGGGCGTACTACGAGGCGATGGAGGAGGTCATCTCCGAGCTCGAACGCGTGCTCAAGCCCGGGCGCTACATGGGCCTCTACGTGCAGGACTCGTTCCGCAAGCAGAAGGGCGTCGGGGGCGGGCTCTTCATGCCGATCGGCTTCGAACTGTTCAGCATCATGCGCGACTACTTCGAGCCCGTCGACATCGTCGCCGTCGTCCGCCACAACCAGAAGCTGCAGCGCGGCAACTGGCACAAGGCGGCGGAGGAACAGAACTTCTTCCTCCGCGGCTTCAACTACCTCTTCATCATGCGCAAGCCGAAGTAACCCGCGGTCCGCCGCGGCCGACGCGCTGGGCTACGTCTTCACCGGCAGCTCCCGCATCGGCGCGAACGGCGGCCCGGGCGCGATCCGCCCGCACTCGGGGCACCGCAGCACCCC
>CAYMFP010000037.1:7902-9376 GCA_964389385.1 uncultured Phycisphaeraceae bacterium
CCTCCGCCCGCTCCGTCTTCTTCGGCGGGGGCTGGAGTTCCAGCAGGTCGTCCAGCAGGTCGTCGAGTTCGTCCGCGGCCACGCCGGCCGCGCGCACCACGCCCTCGCGGTCCACGATCACGAGGTACGGCCACCACTGCACGCCGAACGCCTGGGCCGTCTTGTTCTCCGTGTCCGCGGCCGTGGGGAAGGCCATCTTGTGCTCGTCGGCCGTCTTCGCCATCGTCTCGGCGCCGCGGGTGTTGCAGACGCCGACCACCTCCACGCCCTTGTCCCGGTACTTCTCGGCGATCTCGTTCACCGACGGGATGAGCCGCTTGCACGGCCCGCACCACGTCGCCCAGAAGTCGATCACCACGATCTGCCCGCGCATGTCCTCCAGCGTCTTGCCCTTGTCCTCGCTCCCCTCGTGGTACTCCCCGATCGCCAGCTTCGGCGCGGGCTTGCCGACGATCTGCCGGATCTTCTCCCACTGCTCGTCGTTCTGGGCCCAGGAATCGTCCCGCTCGAAGAAGTCCGCGGGGACCGGCT
The DNA here is from genome assembly GCA_964389385.1 of uncultured Phycisphaeraceae bacterium. Lineage (GTDB taxonomy): Bacteria > Planctomycetota > Phycisphaerae > Phycisphaerales > UBA1924 > CAYMFP01. Next base: position 8,434 of record CAYMFP010000037.1, read on the forward strand.
TCGAAGCCGCCCCCGTGAAGAGCACGCCGGCCGCGGCGACGCCCGCCAGAAGCACGTTGAGATGCATGGAAGCCTCCTGTCGTTGTGGTCTCGATGGTTCCGGTCGCGGCCGGCCGCTGCGCCCGGCCGCCGATCGGAATGTACCGCAACGCTCCCCGCCGGCCAACCGGAATCCCGCCGGATCTACGCGGGCGCCGGGCCGGCCGAGCGGATCCACCCGCCGCCCAGCACGACGTCCCCCGTCCGCCGGTCGTAGAGCACCATCGCCTGCCCGGGCGCCACCGCCGCCTGCGGCTCCTCGAACTCCACCTCGAACCGCCCGCCCCGCCCGGAGGGTGTCCCCGCGTCCTCGCCCGACATCAGCCGGGCCCGCGCCGGCCGGGCCTCCCCGTTGTAGCGGTGCCGCGCCAGCACGGGCGTCCACTCGTTCAGGTCGTACGCCGCCCCGTCCAGCTCCCCGCGCTGCGGCACGAGCCAGTTCGCCTCCCCCACCTCCGCCCGCACCGTCTCGAGCATCGCCCTCGGCCCGAGCGTCACCGTGTTCCGCTCCGGGTCCTTGTGCACGACGTACACCGGGTAGCCCAGCGCCACGCCGACGCCCTTGCGCTGCCCGATCGTGAACCGGTGCTGCCCCCCGTGCCGACCGATGACGTTCCCCTCCGGGTCGAGCACGGCCCCGCCCGCCGCGGCGGCCGCCCGCGCCCGCTCCCCGCGGCGCTCCACCAGCCCCGCGTAGTCGTTGTCCGGGACGAAGCAGATCTCCTGCGAGTCCGGCTTGTCGAAGACGGGCAGGCCTCGCCGCCGCGCCTCTTCGCGCACCTCGGCCTTGCTCGCGAACTCCCCGATCGGGAGCAGCATCTCCGCGAGCCGCTCGCGCGGCGCGCCGAAGAGCACGTACGACTGGTCCTTGGATCGGTCGAGCCCGCGCCGCAGGAGCGGCGCG